>JAAUQD010000152.1 GCA_012032815.1 Flammeovirgaceae bacterium | reverse complement strand
GCTGGCAATGGCTTTTAATGAGATCATTACCAATTCAACTCTCCAACAAGGCCTATAGCGAGAAGTTGGGACTCACAGTTTGACGGTGAAGCCATTGAGATGATAAACAAGCTAAGTGAAGAACAGGGCATATTGCGGCAAACTATGCTCTTTACAGGTCTTGAAGTGTGTGCTTACAACATCAACCGAAAACAAAAGGACCTCAAATTATTTGAGTTTGGAAAAATTTATTCCAAATCGGGTGATAAGCCTTGGCCTTATCGCGAAACAGCCAAACTGGGTGTTTATATGACGGGCAACTCCAAGCCGGAGAACTGGCAGAATAAAAGCAATGCCGTCAGCTTTTATGATCTCAACCAGCAGGTTTCCCAGATTTTGGTAAAGTGTGCAGTGAACGATGTAACGCGTGATGATACGCAGGATCCGTTGTTTGACTATGGATTGAATCTTACCTCAGGTTCCGGAAAACTGGGGGTTATTGGAAAAGTTAAATCAACCATACAGAAAGAATTCGGCATTAAGCAGGAAATATTTTTTGCTGAATTGGATACCGCCTTGCTTTTCAATTCAGCAAGTCCTAAGTTAGTGATACAAGAAGTGCCGCGGTTTCCTGATGTGAGGCGAGACTTGTCTTTAGTAATTGATAAGTCAGTACGCTTCAGGGATATTGAGGAACTTGTAGCTTCAACCGAGAAGCGGTTGATTAAAGAGCTTACTGTATTTGATGTCTACGAAGGCGATAACATTCCAAAGAATAAAAAAGCTTATGCACTTGCTTTTATCATGAGGGATGAGAAAAAAACGCTCACTGACGAGGAGGTTGACGCAACCATGAATAAATTAATGGGTGCTTTTGAAAAGAAGTTAGGCGCAATGATTAGGAAATAAATGAATAACGTGGGTTGAAGCCCGCATAAAAACACCCAATGGATCAGGAAACCTTAAAAAGCACCCTTAATGGCCTAGAAAGAAAGGTCGTTGTCTTGTTAAATGAGCATAAATCGCTGAAAACTGATATGAATGCCCTGAAAGGACAAAACCAGGAACTGCGCAACCAATTGAAAGCAAGAGAAGATCAACTGTCTGATTTTAGAAATCAGCTTAAAAATCACTAAAATTGTAGATCAGATACATCCGGATAATGAAAATGTTCCGGAGTTGAAAAGAAAAGTAGAAGAGTACATCCGAGAGGTCGATAAATGCATTGCTTATTTAAGCACAAGTAGTTGATGGAGGAACTTTCGATTAAAATTAAAATAGCAGACCGCGAATACCCGATGAAGGTAAAGCATAGCGATGAGGAGAGGGTGCGAGCGGCCAGTAAATTGATCAGCGAACGTTTAAAGCATTATCGCGAAGAATTCGGACTTGATGACAAACAAGACCTGCTGGCAATGGTAGCTTTTGATTGTCTTGTAGATAAGTTGGCCGATGAAGAAAACCTGAACGCTATCGACCATACTGTTTTGGAAAAGATTAACCATCTTAACAAACTGGTATCACAGGCCCTTTGAGCCTTTCTTTTTAACTCCACATTAGCAGATCATTATTGGTCCGGATGATTTGATATCATCTAAAAGAATACCATTATGGACACGAACATATTGATCATCATCACGGTAAGCTTTGCCGCCTCCATTCTATTGAGTTTCTTAATCGGCAGCCTCTTGTACAAGCGAAAAAAGAGGAAACATAAGGAGGAGATGGATAGTAAGGCCAGCCTGATTGTAAAGGAAGCTGAAATTGCGGCAGAGAATATTAAGAAAGACAAAATTCTCGAAGCCAAAGAGAAACTCCTGAAAATGAAGCAGGAGTTTGAAGAAGAGGCCAATCGGAAGAAAAATCAAATCATTAACAATGAGCAAAAGGTAAAACAACGCGAACAACAACTTTCGCGAGAACTGGAACAGGTGAAACGGAAGGAAGGAGAATTGAACGAAGACAAACAAAACCTGGCCCATCAGCTCGAGTTGGTAAAAAAACGCAAAGAAGAATTGGATCGGTTCAATCAACAAAAAATTGCCGTACTGGAAAACATCAGTAAGCTTACCGCTGACCAGGCAAGGGATCAATTGGTAGAATCATTAAAAGAAGAAGCACAAACCAAAGCCAGCTCCTACATCAAGGACATTATGGAGCAGGCAAAGCTTTCAGCCACCAAAGAGGCAAAGAAAATTGTAGTGGAAACGATACAGCGTACTGCCACAGAACATGCCATTGAGAATTGCGTTTCAATTTTTAATATAGAAAGCGATGATCTAAAAGGAAAAATAATTGGACGCGAAGGAAGGAATATCAGAGCGCTTGAGGCCGCGACCGGTGTAGAAATCATTGTAGATGATACCCCCGAAGCAATAATTATTTCAGGATTCGATCCTGTGCGCAGGGAAATTGCGCGATTGTCTTTACACCGCCTTGTGCAAGATGGGCGTATTCACCCCGCTCGCATTGAAGAGATTGTAGCAAAGACCTCGAAAAATATTGAAGATGAAGTTGTCGAAATTGGTGAGCGCACCGTTATTGATTTGGGCATACATGGTCTACACCCCGAACTGGTGAAGATGGTCGGCAGAATGCGCTATCGTTCATCGTATGGACAAAACTTAATTGCAGCACTCACGTGAGGTTGCCAACCTGTGTGCTATAATGGCCACAGAACTAGGCCTTAACGTAAAACAAGCAAAGCGAGCAGGACTGCTTCATGACATTGGCAAGGTATGGCCGGAAGAATTGGAAAAGCCCCACGCGATCGTTGGGATGGAGCTAGCCCAGAAATACAAGGAACATGCCATTGTATGCAATGCAATTGGTGCGCACCATGACGAAATCGAGATGACGAGTATTCTTTCTCCGATTGTACAATCCTGTGATGCGATAAGTGGCGCTCGGCCAGGTGCACGTAGAGAAGTCATGGAGCAATACATCAAGCGTTTGAAAGAGCTGGAAGAACTGGCCATGAGCTTTGAGGGTGTGGAAAAATGTTATGCCATACAAGCCGGCCGTGAGTTGCGTGTGATTGTCGATGCCGAGAAAGCAACCGATGAACGGGCTGGTCAACTCAGCTTTGATATTTCTCAAAAAATAGAACGCGACATGCAATACCCCGGACAAATTAAGGTTACGGTTATTCGTGAGATGCGAAGTGTTGCCTTTGCCAAGTAGACATTACTTTCAAAGAGATTTTAAGTAAGCTCTCTCAGCATGAAAAACTCTGGTAGGATTTTACCAGTAATCGTAATCTCACAGTTTTGTTGCACATCCCTTTGGTTTGCCGGTAATGGAGTAATGAACGAACTGGTGATCGCGTTTTCATTGAATCCTGATGCATTGGGCCATCTGACTTCTGCGGTTCAATTTGGATTTATAACGGGCACACTGGTTTTCGCCCTGCTCACCATTGCCGATCGCTTTTCTCCATCGACCGTGTTTTTTATTTGTGCGTTGTTAGGCGCTGCCTGTAATCTGGCGTTGGTGCTTGACCATAATTTTTATGCATCACTCCTCTTCGAGCGATTCCTGACAGGATTTTTCTGGCTGGCATTTATCCGGTGGGAATGAAGATTGCGGCTGACTATTTCGACAAAGGTTTAGGAATCTCACTCGGGTATTTGGTTGGTGCTTTGGTTGTTGGAACGGCATTCCCACATCTTGTAAAAAATTTTACAGCAGCGATGCCCTGGAAAATTACACTGGTGATTACTTCCTCACTAGCTGTAATGGGAGGTTTGCTGATGTGGCTTTTGGTACCTGACGGACCCTATCGCAAACCGGGTCAACGAATCAAGTTGTCTGCATTCTTTAACGTATTTCAAAATAAAGAATTCCGGTCGGCCGCTTTTGGCTACTTCGGCCACATGTGGGAGCTGTACGCATTCTGGGCTTTTGTACCCGTTATGCTAACGATCTATTTAGGTTTGCACCCCGATCAAACACTGAATATTTCACTTTGGTCGTTTGTAGTTATTGGAGTTGGTGGACTCTCCTGTGTGGTCGGTGGATACCTGGCGGAATGGTTTGGTACGAAACGAACAGCGGGTAGTTTTTTATTTCTCTCCGGGCTTTGTTGCGTTGTGTCTCCTTTGATCTTTATGATTGATAAAAGCCCGGTATTTATCCTGTTCTTGATTTTCTGGGGCATCGTTGTTATTGCCGACTCACCGCTGTTTTCTACACTGGTGGGTCAACATGCAATCCCCGAATTAAAAGGAACTTCCTTTACTATTGTAAACTGCATTGGTTTTTCAATAACGATTATCAGTATTCAACTACTGACACTTCTAAACACGCTGATAAACCCAACCTATTTATTTCTGGTACTTTCTGTTGGCCCATTTCTTGGATTGATCGGACTTTTTAGAAAGAACATGCCAACACATGTGGTTACGACTTGATCTGAGTCGTTATACTTTTTTCTCTTCTGTCTTTCGCCCCATTATAAAAACAGCCAATCCTCCGGTACCAAACATGATGAGTGAGTATACAGCAGCCGGAATGGCCATCTCGGTATTGTTGAGAAGCAAGGTGCTGGTGGCAATCGCGATGGCCAGTGTGCCGTTTTGAATACCCGACTCAATAGAAATCGCTGAACTTTGCGCATGGTTTAGGTTGAACATTCTGGCAATTCCAAAACCAATGGCAAGAATCAGTATGTTGATCATGAATGTTATGGTACCCACCTGAGCAAAGTAGCCGGCAATATTGTTCCTCTCCTTTATTATAACGCCAAAAATTAAAATCACAATAAAAATGGCTGAAGCAATCTTCACAGGTTTGACAAACCGCTGGGCTGTGTTCGGGTATTTACTTTTTAAAATCATTCCAATTGAAACAGGAATGATTGTTACCACCAATATCTGAAGCATTGCTTGAAGAAAAGGCAATTCCACAAATTTTCCCTCACCAATAAAATGCTCCATGGAAAGATTTACAAAATAAGGAATGGTAAAAACGGTGACCATACTGGATATCGCAGTAAGTGTTATCGATAGGGCGATATCGGCACGGGCCAAATTTGAAAGCAGATTGGAGGTAGCTCCTCCCGGACAAAAAGCAAGAAGCATAACGCCAACTGCCAACTCAGGAGGCAGATTGATCAGCTTCAACATGCCAAAGGCTACAGCCGGTAGCACGATCAGTTGACAGGTTAGCCCAATGATTGTTGCCTTTGGAAATAAAGCTATTCGTTTAAAGTCATCCATTGTTAATGACAATCCCATCCCCAGCATAATAACACCAAGCGCAATCGGCAGGAATATTTCGGTGAGGATACTGGCTTCCATGATTTATTGTTTTGGGGATTTGAAGATACTAAAAAAGTTTACCTCCGCTCGTGCGGTCTATTCTTCTTGATTTAGTTTTCAATTGAATTAAATCAAAATTACTTCTCTTCTCCAAGGTATTTCATCAAGGTGACATTGTCTGCATGATCATAAAATTGATCAAACTCCATATAGTAACCCTCAGGATCATATCCCACAAATGCGCGGTACTTATGCTCAGGGCCTGTACTTACACTATCTGATCGAAGATCGAATGATTGACTTTCCTTTACATAATCAAACCAACCATCCACATCATCCAAAATAAAAGAAACGTTCACTGCTTTCTTTTCAGTAAATGAATGCATCCCCCGTCTTTCATCCACCAGCCCGATAAATCCGGTTTCAGAGCTTTGATAAATCTTAGCCCATCCCTGATCAGCAACCATAGATAGACCCAGAACCTCCTCATAGAATTTTTGCATTCTAAGCATGTCTTTGTAGTACAACCATGTAATGGTAGAATGAAATCCGGGAGACTTTGTTTTGGCAGTAACCGGACTGTTCTTTTTCAATAAAGGAATGAATTTTTCGTTTTCAGGATGTTGTTTGAAAGTTTCGAATTCCAGTAAATATCCCTCCGGATCAATGGCGACAAACCCGTCATGCGCCCCACCTTCTT
>JAAUQD010000151.1 GCA_012032815.1 Flammeovirgaceae bacterium | reverse complement strand
AAATTGAATCGGAGTTGAAGCGTTCACAGACCCGGAATTCACGAACGATCAAAGAACTTAAAGACAGGGTCGAAGGCTATGAAGAACTCCTTAAACTTAAGGATGAAGAAATTGAAAAACTGGAATCACTAAATAAGCAACTCTTCACTGAAAACCGCAGCCTGAAAACGACTCAAAACCAGTTGAGTGATTCCATAAACAACCTCACAAAAAACAAAGATGAATTAGCAACAAAAGTAGCTATCGCCTCACAATTGAAAGCCGAAAACGTGAGGGTTGTTTCTGTGAATGCCAAAGGGAAGGAACGTGAAAGTCCGTTTCGCAGCCGCCAGTTGGAGACGCTAAAAGTTGAATTCAACATTGCAGAAAATAAAGTGGCTCCAATCGAAGGAAAGAAAATTATGATCCGGGTGATCGATGAAAACCGGCAAGTAATTTTTGATGTGGCAAAAGGGTCAGGTACTTTTCTGCTAAACGGAAAAGAAGAGTTCTATACCGCTACGCAGGAAATTCTTTTTGATAATTCTAAGCAGAAGCTTTCCTTCCTGTATGAAAAGGGATCTGAATATGCGAGTGGAAATTACAGTGTGGATATTTACACGGACGGATATCTCATGGGTTCCATGCAATTTTCAGTCAGGTAGTTATTCATTCAACCGCCAGTCGTATTCTTTAAACTTCACCCTTGCTCTGGGAGTAATAGGAATCTTCGAGTATTGATTAATAAAATCAAGCAAATCTCCTTCCTTAGTAAAATCTCCTGCAAACCATTGAAAGATCATGGAGAGTTCAACCCGCTCTTTTCAATTGTATTTTTGGTGGGATCATTAATAAACCTAACCGCCTGATCCAGCAACTGATCCTCCAATTTCGATGATTCAAAAGCCTCGCTGCGTAAGTTTGGGCATGAGAATGATGCGCAAACAATAGCAAAATGGATTCGCGGTTCATTAAACTCCTTTCGTAAAATTTCATGCTCAATCTCATTCAGATTCATCTCCTTTCCTCCAATACTAAAAAAACGCTGGTCCCAGACTGTAGAATACCCCGGAAGAGGAACCGCAGGGTTAAGGTCCTGAATACTTGCTAATGGATAATTGTCTACGATGAGTTTTACCGTGAATGCATTATAGGCGTTAATCCAAAAGGCCAGCCGATCTCCATCATTCCAGCGTGACGTTGGAGGATTAGAACTAAGCTTGTTCAGGTAAGCCTGAAGTCTGTCATAATCGGTCTTGAAACCTGATAATTCACTTTTCCAGTGTTTGTGACATACTTGTCTAAGAGCAAACTCCATTCGGAGTGAGTTACGGACTGACCCTTTATTATAGAACATGTTGTCAATAACAGACCAAATCCGATTAAAAGCACCATTTTCATACAAATCCTTTATTTTCTGCAATTTTACAACGATTGAACCTATTACAATCCCTACATAAATTAAATACGGAATAAGGCTTAGGATTTCATGTATTAGCTCATTTTCCTATATTTGCAGCCTTAATTTTTAAAACAATAGTTCTTAATCATGAAAAATTACGAGACGGTATTCATTTTAAATCCCGTTTTGTCTGAAGACCAGGCAAAGAGTACTGTCGAAAAATTCGTGAATGTGTTGCGCCAGCAAAAGGCCGACATCATTAGTGTTGAGAACTGGGGACTTAAGAAACTGGCTTATCCGGTTCAAAAAAAGTCTACCGGTTTTTACAACCTTATCGAATTTGCGGCAGATCCTCAAAGCATTCAGACACTGGAAACCGAATACAGAAGGGATGAATCGGTAATGCGCTTTTTAACAACGGTGCTGGACAAGCATGCTTTGGAGTATAATGCGCGAAGGAGAAAAGGAGAGTTTAACAAAAACAAAGAAAAGAAAGCTAAGGAGGGGCAAGCAGCATGACATTAATGAATGAACCCATTAAGCGCGCAGAGGTAAAACCAAAATATTGCCGCTTTAAAAAGAATGGAATCCGCTACATCGATTACAAGGATCCAGACTTCCTGTTGAAATTTATTAACGAGCAGGGAAAACTACTTCCTCGCAGACTAACCGGCACAAGCTGGAAATTTCAGAAAAAGGTATCGCAGGCTGTGAAGAAGGCTCGTCATCTGGCGCTTCTCCCTTACGTTGCCGATTCATTGAAGTAATCTTAAACAGGAATTCGTTATGCAAGTAATATTAGTACAAGACGTTCAGGGATTAGGGTATAAGAATGATATTGTGAAAGTAAAGCCGGGCTACGGCAGAAATTTCCTTATCCCTCAGGGATTGGCATTAATTGCCAATATCTCTAATACCAAAATGGTAAATGAAAATGTGAGACAGGCCGCACATAAGGCGGAGAAAATCAAAACAGCGGCTGTAGAACTGGCAGCCGGTATTGGAGAAGCAATTATAGAAATAGGAACAAAAGCGGGTGAAACAGGAAAGATATTTGGTGCTGTTACATCATTACAAGTATCTGATGCGTTGAAAGCCAAAGGTTTTGACGTTGAAAGACGTAAAATACATTTCAAAGAGCAGCCTAAACAATTAGGCACCTACTCGGCTACACTTGACCTTCACAAAGAAGTGAAGCACACCATAACAGTAAATGTTGTAGCTGAATAAGTAAATCTTACTCGTCAGAAACCCGCTTAAGAAACTCTTGAGCGGGTTTTTTGTTTTTTGGGGGATTCAATGGATTTCAAAAGTTCCTGATACCACTTCTCACCGTATTTACGAATGAGGGGCGATTTTAAAAAGACATATAAAGGAACTTCCAGTGACCTACCCAGCGTACAGGCGTCCGAACAGATCGACCATTTGTGATAGTTAACCGCTTCAAAGTTTTTCTTTCGGGTAATCCTGATGGGATATAAATGACATGAAATGGGTTTTTGAAATGTAATGATCCCATCATTATACGCTTCCTCAATTCCACATTTCAAAATTCCTTTACTATCATAATGAGCGTAAGCGCATTCTTTACCCTTGATGGTAGGTGTCGAATAATCGCCATCTTCGTCCAGGATGTAGGCTCCTTGCTTCTTTATCTCGCTCAGTCCCTCCGGTGTCAGATAGGGTTTTATCTTTTCCTGAATCTCATCCATAACAGGAAGTTCCTCCTCCTCTAGTGGTGCACCCAGTTCGCCTTCTACGCAGCACGCGCCCTTACATTTTTCAAGGTGACAAACAAACTCTACTGAAGCAATATCGTCCGATACCAATACATCCCCTACTTTAATCATATATTAAAAAAGTTCAAATTGTGAATTTCTCTTCGAATCTACGGCATTTATAATATTCCGTGCCTCTGCCAGTTTAGAATAAAATCCAATGTGAAGTGTTCTCAACTCCATCAAGCCGGAATCAATCTTATGTATGCTCGTGGATCCCCTAAGACCCAGATCGGCTAAATTCTGCTCATATACTTTAACCAGTCGTTTATAAAACTGCTCATTGCCCGATATGTTTTTCTCCAACCTTTCTATATCACGGTATCCACCTAAGTATTTTTTTACTTTTTCCCTTTCTTCTACCAAATAGTGTTCAAAATTCATCCGCTCATTAATGACCAGATTATATGGAATTATAAAGCTGCAACCGTGAGAAGCAAGTTTGTCTATGGTATTAAAGGAGAGGTCAAATGAAAATGGATCAACAACACCAATCACCCCCACCTTGTAACTGCCTTTAGAAACGGGAAGATATAATTTGAATTTATCTATCAGCTGATCCGGGTGACCTTCAAGCAGGATTACATTTCTCCCTTTGAAATACCGGTTTACCCGTATTTTTAAGAATCCTCAAGGCATCAGAGTCACGCTCACAAAAGACAAATCGGTGGATGGGGAGGTCTTGTGCAAGGGCCATCAGCGCAGAGCCGGGGAACATCTCATTGCTCGGTCCTAGTGTATACATACCATTCCCGGAAAACAAATCAACAAAAACAATCTCATCAACTTTTGCAGCGACCTGATGAACAAACAGATTCAGGTAGGCTTTAATGGTTTCAATCTTAAATTGAATCCAGGGCTCGGCAGGAGTCACCGGAAATCCATCAGGCTGGTAAACCGACAATGAGTTACTCACACAAGGAATGTTTCACAAAGTTAACCCAATGCGGTCAATGTGGTTATGATTCAGAAGTGATTTTTCCATTCCATAAAATATATTGGTAATATTTTCACTGATGCACCCCATCATTAACCAGATGAACCTAAATTGCAAGCTCTCCATGAAAGAATATCTAGAGCAATTAAATGAACCTCAACGCGAAGGCGTAATCAATACAGAGGGACCATGTATGCTCATTGCCGGTGCAGGCTCAGGAAAAACAAGAGTTCTTACGTTCCGTATCGCTCATCTTATAAAATCGCATGATGTAGATCCATTTAACATCATGGCCCTGACCTTTACCAACAAGGCGGCAAAGGAGATGCGCAACCGGATTGAAGGAGTTGTGGGTGCTGATGCCCGCAATTTATGGATGGGTACGTTTCACTCCGTCTTTGCCCGTATGCTGAGAGCAGAAGCACATCTCCTCGGGTATCCAAATAATTTCACCATCTATGATACCGATGATTCAAAATCGCTGATTAAATCAATCGTCAAGGAAATGAACCTGGACGAAACACAATACAAAGCCAATGTTGTTTACAACCGCATTTCTTCCGCAAAAAACCGATTGATTGGATGGCAGGATTATAACCAAAACCCGGTACTCTTAGGTGAAGATGCCGAAGTAATGCGGCCTCGTATTGGAGAGATTTTTAAGAACTACTCATTGCGCTGCTTCCGGTCGGGTGCGATGGACTTCGATGATCTTTGTTCAATACCGATAAACTATTTAAGGAACACCTTGATACACTTAATAAATATCAACATCGCATCCGTTATATCCTGGTCGATGAGTTTCAGGACACCAATCTTTGCCAGTATTTTATTATTCGAAAGCTGGCTGCAGTGAGTCAGAATATTTGCGTGGTGGGTGATGACGCACAAAGCATTTACGCTTTTCGCGGAGCGGACATCACCAACATCCTCAACTTTGAAAAGGATTACCCTGATCTGCGAATTATTAAACTCGAACAAAATTACCGATCAACAAAAACTATTGTTGAGGCCGCAAATTCAATTATAGCACACAATAAAGCCCAGCTTCCTAAAAGTATCTGGACTGCCAATGAAGACGGGAATCTTATCGAATTGATCAAAGCCGTGTCTGACAATGAAGAAGGTAAACTGGTTGCTACTTCTATCTTCGAAGAGAAAATGCAACACCAACTCAAATTCAGTGAGTTCGTTGTGTTGTATCGGACCAACAGTCAATCTCGATCCATTGAGGAAGCGTTGCGCAGGATGAACATCAAGTATAAGGTCATCGGAGGTTTAAGCTTTTATCAGCGAAAAGAAATCAAAGATCTTCTGGCTTATTTACGGTTTTCTCTTAATCAGCAGGATGAAGCTTCCTTCAGGCGCATTATCAATTTACCCAAGCGAGGCATTGGTGATACCACCATAGACAAAATCATTGTTGCCGCTAATGACCACACGCTGACTATTTGGGAAGTTCTTGAAAATGCTTCCTCTTTTATTAGCGGACGCGCTGCCAATGCCATTGATGATTTTGTAACGAAAATAAAACGGTTTGGACTTGAGATTCAAAATAAAGATGCCTACGAGCAGCTGCAGAAATTGCCAAATCATCGGGTCTTCTTCGTGAGTTACATGAAGATAAAACGATCGAGGGTTTAAGCCGTTATGAAAACGTTCAGGAACTACTAAACGCAATAAAAGAATTTGTCGAAGATCCTGAAAAAGAAGACAAATCCCTGGGCGCCTTTCTGCAAGACGTTTCACTGATCACGAGCCAGGATGATGACAAAGACAATGACCCTGAAAAGGTTACATTGATGACCATTCATATGGCGAAGGGTCTTGAATTTCAGTATGTCTACATTGTGGG
>JAAUQD010000150.1 GCA_012032815.1 Flammeovirgaceae bacterium | reverse complement strand
AACCGGATGTGGCGCGTTTCAGCGAAGAGATTCTGGCGTTTGCCCATGAAGATCATGCCTATGATATGAAGCAGCTTCTGGTGAGACTGATAATCCGTATGTGGGCATGTTTTACGAAAAGGCTTTTTTTGACTTAAAAAAGGAAAGCAACGTGGTGTTGATTGGGATTGTGAAAAATGAAAACGGCAAACACAAATTATTCAAGAACCCGGAAGAATCGATGAAAATAGAATCGGGCGATTATTTGATTTTGTTGATGGATAACAAAGGTCAAAATAGACTGAAGCGAATGTTCCACATCGAAGAAGGTGTCAACTAACGCATTCTTCGGTATCCATTGAAATGAAATAAATAAGGCGCAGCCTTACGGCCGCGCCTTAACCCCAAAACCGCCCTGATAGAACTCAGGGCTCTAACCCCACTAATCAACGTCACCTCAATAACTCATATTGCATGCCCGAGGTTCAGAAATTCGCAACAATATTTTTATTGTATTACTTCGGCCTGCTCAATGTTCTCAAAAACAAATTCTACGCCATCTTTCAAGTCAACGAAGATCACCGATTCCTTATTGATTGAACCTCCCAAAATTTGTTTAGACAGTTCATTTAATACCTCACGTTGGAGGATGCGCTTCAGTGGTCGTGCTCCAAACTGGGGGTCAAAGCCCAATTGAGCCAGTCGTTGTAAGGCATCCTGTGAGATGTCGATGCGTATTCCGGATTCCAGCAATCTTTTTTTGATCAGGCCGAATTGAATTTCTGCAATTTTCAATATGTCGGCCTTGTTCAACGGTCTGAACATGATAATCTCATCAATTCTGTTGATAAACTCAGGACGCACTGATTTTCTGAGAAGATCTGTTACCTGTGATTTTGTTTCTTCCAGCACCTCAAAAAAATTCTCATCCGTTATTTTTTCAAAATTCTCCTGGATAAGGTGCGAACCGATGTTGGTGGTCATGATGATGATTGTGTTTTTGAAATTGGCAACACGACCTTTGTTGTCGGTAAGTCGTCCTTCGTCCAATACTTGTAGTAAGATATTGAAAACATCAGGGTGCGCTTTTTCAATTTCATCCAGCAGAATAACAGAATATGGTTTTCTCCGCACCGATTCGGTGAGCTGTCCGCCTTCATCATACCCTACATATCCGGGAGGGGCACCAATTAACCGGCTTACTGAATGGCGTTCCTGGTACTCGCTCATATCAATGCGTACCATGGCATTATCGTCATTGAACAGATAATCAGCCAGGGCTTTTGATAATTCTGTTTTACCGACACCGGTTGTGCCCATAAAAATAAACGAACCGATGGGGCGTTTTGGATCTTGTAATCCCGCGCGACTTCTGCGCACAGCATCACTCAATGCCCTGATTGCTTCTTCCTGCCCGGCTACCCGTTTGCTCAATTCATCTTCGAGATGAAGTAATTTCTCACGCTCGCTTTGAAGCATTTTAGAAACCGGAATGCCCGTCCACTTGGCCACCACTTCAGCAATGTCTTCACTATCCACTTCTTCTTTAAGGAGGGAATGTTCTCCCTGCATTTTTTTCATGGTGTCTTGAAATTCTTTGAGGTGAGCGTCCGCTTCCGTCATTTTTCCGTATCGTATTTCAGCCACCTTACCATAATCACCGGATTTTTCCGCCTGCTCGGCTTCAAATTTTAATCGGTCAATTTTTTCTTTCATCTGTTGAATGCCGTGAACCACTTCTTTTTCGCTTTCCCATTTAGCTTTTATAGAGTTCCTTTTTTCTGCCAGTTCTTCGATATCGCGAGAAAGTATTTTTTCTTTCTCCTTATCTTTTTCTCTTCGAATGGCTTCACGCTCAATTTCGAGCTGCATGATCTTTCGATTCAATTCATCCAATTCTTCGGGTACGGAATCCATCTCTAGCCGAAGTTTTGAAGCGGCCTCATCCATCAGGTCAATCGCTTTATCAGGTAAGAACCGATCGGAAATGTACCGACTGGATAGTTCGACTGATGCGATGACCGCATCATCTTTAATACGCACACCGTGGTGCAGTTCGTACTTGTCTTTAATACCCCGGAGGATGGATACTGAATCTTCCACCGATGGTTCATCCACCAATACACTTTGGAACCTGCGTTCCAGTGCTTTATCTTTTTCAATGTATTTCTGATACTCTTTTAACGTGGTTGCACCAATCGCATGGAGTTCGCCCCGGGCTAAAGCGGGCTTTAATAAATTGGCTGCGTCCATGGCGCCTTCACCGCCACCAGCACCAATCAACGTGTGAATCTCATCTATGAAGAGAATGATTTGTCCGTTCGAATCGGTCACTTCTTTGATAACTGCTTTAAGCCGCTCTTCAAACTCACCTTTGTATTTGGCTCCGGCAATCAGCAAACCCATATCCAGCGAGACGATGATTTTGTCTTTGAGATTTTCGGGGACATCACCATCTACAATACGTTGTGCCATGCCTTCAACAATTGCTGTTTTCCCCACTCCGGGTTCACCAACCAGCATCGGATTATTTTTTGTTCTTCGCGCCAGGATTTGCAAGACGCGTCTGATTTCTTCATCACGACCAATGACCGGGTCAATCTTCCCTTTCTTCGCCAGGTCAATCAGGTTTTTGGAATACCGCTCAAGCGATTTGTATTTCGCTTCAGCATTCTGATCGGTAACAGGAGAGCCGCCACGAAGTTCTATGATGGCTTTGATCAGTTCTTTTCGTTCAAAACCTACATCTTTTACTAGTGATGATATTTTGTCTTTTGAACCTAGGATGGCTAACAGCAGATGTTCGATGGAAATATATTGGTCTTTAAACTCCCGAAGTTCCTTTTCTGCCTGTTGCAGAATGGCATTGGTATTACCCGACAGGTAAGGCTGCTGGCCGGATGCTTTCGGATATGATTGGATTATTTCTTCAAGCTTATTTCTAAGAATGATATCATTTACTTTTAGCTTCTGAATCAGGTAAGAAATTACATTTTCATCAGTTTCGAGAATGGCCTTAAGGAGGTGACCCGGTTCAATCGCCAGTTGTTGATTGCTGGTGGCAATCTCCGCTGACTTCTGTAGCGCTTCCTGAGATTTTATGGTGAATTTATCGAAGTTCATTTTTCGTCTTATTTGTGTGATGAGCCATTCAGCAAATCACAATCCACCCCTTCAAACAATTTATTTTCGGAAATTATGTCATAATAAATTGAATAGTAGGAGTTTATCCGGTCATTATGACCTACAATAATCTCAACGCATAGTTCTGATGAAAGACTTAGCTTTGTTTTCCTTCACCATTATGAATTGAATTACGCATGAAAAAAATAGCCTTTGCGATCTGCATCTTCACATTAGTATCTGGATGCAAAACAGAAACCTCAACTAAATCAGAACTGGGTACAATCTCTTTTGAAATCACCGGAACGGAAGAGGCACAGTCTCAATTTATGCAAGGTCTTTTACTTCTTCATAGTTTTGAATACGATGATGCGCGCGAAGCATTTCTTGAAGCTCAAGAATCTGATCCTTCGTGTGCCATGGCGTATTGGGGCGAGGCGATGACCTACAACCATCCGCTATGGACGGAACAAGACTTTGAAAAGGCAAGTGCTGCCCTTGAAAATCTTGAGAAGACAACTAAGGATGTTGCATTACGTGAGCTTGAAAAAGATTTTATTCAAGGTGTAACTGTACTGTATGGCGAAGGCTCGAAAGTAGATCGTGACAAAGCGTATGCTGAGTACATGAAATCATTGTACGAAAAATATCCGGGCAATCATGAGGTGGCAGCGTTTTATGGACTTTCACTTTTAGGATCGGTGCCGGTAGGTCGTGATGATGACGTGTATCAGCAAAGTGCACGGATTGTTGAAGGGATTCTGGCAGAGAACCCACGCCATCCGGGTGCGCTTCATTATATGATTCATGCCAATGACGATCCGTATCACGCTATGCAGGCACTGGAGGCTGCGGATGCGTACGCGGTGGTTGCACCATCGGCCGATCATGCATTGCACATGCCTTCGCATATTTATGTGGCGATGGGCATGTGGGATCAGGTGGTTTCTTCCAATGAAGCTTCATACCAGGCGAGTGTGGCACGCATGGAGCGAAAGAATTTTAACAATGACGAGCGCAGTTACCACGCGTTTCACTGGCTTTTGTACGGGTACTTGCAACAGGGCCAGATTGATAAAGCAAAAACTATTTTGAATGAAATGGTTCAGTACCACAATGAACTGCCATCAAAATCTGCCCGCAGGCATCTGATCTATATAAAGAGTACGTACCTGATTGAAACCGGAGACTGGGATAACATTCTGGCGGAAGTAACGACCAAAGCGGATGATATCAATATTCGCGATCGGGCGGAGCAGGATTTTATTTCGGGGATGATTTTATTCAGAAAAGGCAACCCAACCGAATTGGAAAATCTCATTTCCAACATGAATGAGGATCGTGAAACCGCAGCCTTAAAAATCAGCAATGAAGGAATTGCGATGTGCAGCGCAGGGGCAAGCCGCTCGGATGCAAGCCGGTTGGATATCAATCAGGCCGAGGTGATGGCCATGGAGCTGCACGCCATGCTGGCCATGCTTAAAAATCAAAACAGGGAAGCGGAAAACTGGATGATCAAAGCGACCGAGCTTGAAACCAGCAGCAGCTATTCGTATGGTCCGCCATCCATTGTTAAGCCTTCGTACGAATTGTATGGAGAATTTCTGTTGAGCGAGGGAAGAGCGGATGAAGCCATGGCGCAATTTGAAATCTCATTGAAACGTGCACCAAAAAGAGTATTGGCACTGAAGGGAGTTTTGCAGGCAGCTCAGATGAAAGGTGATGCTGATAAAATCAAAGAGGTGGAGAATATGTTGAATGAGATTAGAAAGGAAGGTAAATCAATGAGTGCCTCCATGAATTGATTACGTTTAGTTGGTGTCTCAGCAAAGGCCATTTTCCAATTTCCGCTCCCTCGTTGGTGTTCTTCACCAACGAGCCATCCCGCCTTTGTTATCGTTCACCAAAGAGCATTAATTCAATCTCCGTCACAATGCTTTAAGAATTCCCAATTCAATTCATTCAACAAATAAAATCGGGCACTTGAATATTTATAATCCTCTGGGTATTGACATAACCCCGCCTTAACCGGATTGTTGTGAATATAATCAAGCTTTTGTCTTGTTATAGCTGACGACCTAAGTTCAATACCCAGGGAATCCCTTTCCCATACCTGATATTTTCTGTCCCTGGTTTGAACCAGGAGTTCATCCAGTTGATCGGACTTTGCGTTACGTAATAATTTAAGGATTTGTTGACCGGTGAACTTTAGGAAGTCGCGTTGAACATCTTCCCGTTTATGGTTGCCCATAATTTGCCAAATCAAATGAAAATGGTTGCTCATCAGCACAAAGGCATAAATAGTTGCCCTGCCCTCACGCGTTAAAAATCTCAAACTGTCAATGATGACTTTCTTGTGATTATCGTCTTTTAATAAAGGTTTCCAGTCCAGACAAGTAACGGTAATGAATTGTGCAAATTGTTTTGCGTATGAATGCAAGATGAAGAAGATTGTAACTAGAAATGAAAATAGTAATATAACGTTAAAAATGGTGGGGAAGGCACCAGTAAAGTACAAGGTAACGATGACCCTTGGCAAGCTTCATTTTCCAATTTCTCGTTGGTGAAGAACACCAACGAGGGCAGGGGGGCAGGAGGCGAAGGGGCCCTTCTATTTGTCATCATTTTGAAGTTCTTTTATACCTGTCCTTTTTAAATATTCATATGTCGTGTCGTAATTTCTATTTGGTCTCGTATGGTCAGTCTCTGAACCTTTTGGAATGAATATTATAAAACCTTCCCGTCCACGAGTTAATAATACGCGATACTTATTTTTTATAAACTGCTTTCTTTCATCTTTTCTTTCAAGTTGCCATTTAGTCCCTTTAAAAGCGTGAAATGACCAACCTGAATCTTCTTTTCTAAAGTCGGCA
>JAAUQD010000149.1 GCA_012032815.1 Flammeovirgaceae bacterium | reverse complement strand
AATGCTGAGCCTGTTGCTATCGATATAAACAAATTTTGGGAGTACAATCCTTATTACCTGATACTTAATACTCATTACTAAATACTTACTACTGTTTTCCAATTCCTCAAATCAATATCCATCACCTCATATTCTTCCCATCCTACAAAATCATAATGCCACCATTCATTTTCATTGACTTTAAACCATGTTTTCCATTACCCAGATTAACAAATCGCGATTGTTTCTACTCTTTTTATTTTTTACGGGAAACGTAGGGCTGGCATCTTTCAGAAAGGCATCGTAGGCGGTTGGCATTTTTAATTCCTTACCCGAAGTTTTTTTAATGAGTGTCAAATCAAGCGCACAACCCCGGTTATGTTTCGACCCTGAATAAGGAGACGCAACAAACGTGGTGTCGTGGTAGGTTTCATAAAATTTTACTGTCGCAGAGTAGGGCCGGTATCCGTCAAATATCTTTAGGCCATACCCATTTGCATTCAATTCTCTTTCAACTCCCCGCAGCGCTTGCGCTACCGGCCTTCGGGCATAAGCCCGGGCCAGCGTATAAATTTTTTCACCCGTAAAATTGTTTGAAGTCGCATACCGAACATCGACCAGCAAACCCGGAATATAGGTTTCAAGATTGACCAACTCCTTCTCGGTCGATTGCTCCAACGACTGAATATACTCATTATAACCAATCGTCTTGAGTCCGTACTTGTTTTGTGCAAAACAACTTGCGCAAAGGACCATTCCCATTGCAACCAGCCTTAATTTCAGATGTACGTAAAACATACCCTAAATTTATAACTTAGAGGTTCATGCAGAGAATGAAATAGAATAAAATAGTGAAAACAATTTTCCATTGAAAAAATACTGGATTCCTGCTTTGGTTTTTACATTCTGATACTAGTCGGATCATCCATTCCCGGGAAGCATTTAAAAGAAATTGCAGCGTTCACTCCGGATAAACTTTTTCATTTACTTGAATATTTTGTTTTTGGCTACCTGGTGATTCGGTGGCTGGTTAATGACTTTCCAACTGCCAAAAATCAAGACTTATAGTAATCACCCTGTTGGTTGGAGCTTGTGCGGGTATTGCTGATGAGTTGTACCAACACTTGACGCCCGGCCGTTTTCCTGATGTGTGGGATTGGTCGTTGGATTTTTCTGGAATAGCCATTAGCATTCCTTTCTTTTTCTGGACACGCAAACTCTTCTCATTTTAAATGATATGAATATAGAAAAGCTACGAGCAGAGACTACCGGATGTTCAACCAAAATTCATTTCAATAATGCCGGGGCTGCACTAATGCCTTCTTCTGTGGTTGACTCTATGAAAGATTACCTGGACCTGGAAGCAAAGGTCGGTGGTTATGAAGCGGCCGATCAGGAGAAAGCTGCGATACGAAACTTTTACGGTGTCATGGCTAAGTGGATTAACACAGACGAGCGAAATATCGCCTTTACCTCTAGCGCCACAAACTCCTTTGCACGGGCACTTTCCAGCATTCCATTTGAAAAAGATGATTCAATCCTGATTGCCAATGAGGATTATATTTCCAATCAGCTGGCTTTTCTTGCCATGCAAAAGCGTTTTGATTTAAAAATCATCCGGGCCAGGTCAAGTTCAAAAGGAGGCGTTGATGTAGGTGACATGAAACTTCAAATGGACAAACATCATCCACGATTGGTATCCTTAACCCATATTCCCACCAACTCAGGATTGGTTCAACCTGTTGAGGAAATCGGAAAACTATGTAAAGAACGAAATATTCTATACCTGGTTGATGCCTGTCAATCGGTGGGGCAATGGCCGGTGGATGTAAAAAAGATTCAATGTGATTTTCTTAGCGCTACGTTCAGAAAATTTTTGCGCGGTCCGAGAGGCGCGGGGTTTCTTTATGTTTCAGACCGGGTGATCAATGAGAAACTGGATCCATTATTTATAGACATGCGTGGCGCAACATGGACGAGTGCCGATCAATACACTTCACGAATGGATGCCCAGCGATTCGAGGATTGGGAAATACCGTATGCATTACTCATGGGAAGCCGTGCAGCCGTTGATTATGCGCTGAAAGCTGGCATCGACCAGATAGTAAAGCGTAATAAAATATTGTGTGATTTACTGCGTAATAAATTACAATCAATTGGGTTTGAATTGTTGGATCAAGGCGAAACGCTTAGCAGCATCATTACTACCCACATTCCGGGCAAGGATGGTACTACCATTATGCATGAATTAAGAAAGAAAAATATTAATACATCCATTAGCTACAAAGATTATGCAGTAATCGATTTTGAAAAGAAAGGTGTAGACTGGGCCCTTAGAATATCTCCACACTATTATAATACGGAAGAAGAAATTGAGATCTTCATGGATGTTCTTACTGCTCTGAAAAACTAGACAAACCTCATTTCCGGATTGTGGTAGATGGAATAATTGTCGTTCGACAACGCTAGAATCAAGTGCGTTACAAATGCTACCAGAATACTTCCCGTTGAAATGGTGATAAAGCACAATGCAATACCATAAGGTAAAGCCCCGATTGTTTCGGTAAATCCTTTAGCAATGTGGGTAGTCATATAAAACGAAATATTAATCACAAGTGCCGGCCAAAATCCAAAAGAGTAATAGCATGTGAACAGGAGAAGTCCTCTGTACATCAGTTCATAAAAAAATAAATAGACGGCCCACGACCCGGCATTGATCAAAATACGTTTCTTGCTCCACTCCGCCAGCCGCATTTGAGGATAGGCGGAAAGGTTAAAAGGATTTCGCGATACCCTGAAATTTACAATAAGCATAAAAGCTCCAATCAGCCCTATATACAATAAGGAGTCATTGATGGAATTGAAATTTACGCCATACTCAGAGATCGAGTACGGGAGCAGCCAGAGACAAATCAAACCGGGAATGAATCCCATGAATAATGCTCCTGTAAGTTTTTGAAAAACCACATACCGAACCCAGGCTTTCTCAAGGTTGTCTTTATACTTTTCAAAGTATGCTTTTCTTATGGAAGGGTTGATGGAAAGAAACCAATAGGTGATAAACCCAAGGGTAACGGACGAAACGCCAATCACTGAACTCAAATATTCAGGTTTCCAGCTAAAAGAATATTCCATCAATTATGAATGGCTAAAAAATTAAGATGGCAAATTAAAAATTATCGCATTCACGATATGCTTTTATTACAGCAAGTTCTCCCTCCTTGCCGGGCTTGGAGTTTCCATGTTCCATTCCCAAAATACCTTTATATCCTTTCTCATTGATGTGCTTAAAAATATTCTGATAGTTCAATTCACCGGTAGTGGGTTCCTTCCGGCCAGGATTATCGCCAATCTGGAAATACGCGATTTCATCCCAGCAGAAATTGATATTGGGTATGATGTTACCTTCTGTAATTTGTTGGTGATAGATATCAAAAAGTATTTTACAGGAAGGACTGTTTACCGCTTTGCAAATTTCATACGCTTGTGGTGACTTGCTTAAAAATAATCCGGGATGATCGCGGTACGGATTCAGTGGCTCGAGCACCATAATTAATCCATGAGGCTCAAGCACTTCAGCCGCCTCGCGCAGTGCCTTGATCACATTGGCTGTCTGATAACCCATCGCTAATCTTTTGTCCAGTGTTCCCGGCACTACGGTCATCCATTTTGCATTGACCCGTTTAGCTACATCAATGGACTCACTAATTTCTTTTACAAATTGATCCCGCTTGGCTATATCTCCGCCAGCGAGGTTGGCATCATTCCAGGCTATGTTGTGCGCAACAAAAACTCCCATCGACATATTCAATTGAGAGAGCGTCTTGCCTATCTGTTCCTGTTCACTTACCGATCGGCCACGCATCTCATTATCTTCAATTGATCGAAAACCCTGGTCGGCCATGAATTTAATCTGATCGATGAAATTTGGCCCTGCATGATTTTTAAACATACCATCATGTGGTGCATAGTTGAGCCTGAAAGGCTTTTCGGCAACGTCAAATGTATTGCCGGCAAAAAGGTGAGAGATGGAAAACGTAGCAGCCGAAACAGCCAAGGTTCTCTTAATAAAATTTCTTCTTTTCATCAGGATCAGAATTATGTGTGAATAAATTTATAGGTTTAAACTTCATGAAAAATTTTGAACCGTGAAACTGTACCGGAATCTTGCTGAAGCCGTAGTCCAATCCCTGCAATTGATCGTTGAAGAAAACAAGTATGCGGACAAAGTCATTGAGAAAGTCCTCAAAAGCAATCCAAAATGGGGTGCCCGCGACAGGCGATTTATTGCAGAAACTACCTATGATATTGTGCGGTGGTATCGGCTATTCAAGCGAATAGGCTCAGCCCAACATCTTGAGTACTGGAAATTTTTGGCCGTTTGGTGCTGGGTGAATTCCATTCCTCTCCCCAACTGGAGTGAGTTTGAAGAAATAAATGTCGATGCCTTTGAAAAAGCTCAGCATGAAATAAAAGGTATCCGAAAATTAGAGCAGTCCATTCCCGATTGGCTTGACGAACTTGGCGAAAAAGAATTGGGTGACCGGTGGGAAAAAGAACTTGCCGCCTTGAATGAAGAGGCAAGCGTAGTGCTGAGAGCCAACACATTAAAAATCTCGCAACGTGATCTGCAAAAGATTTTATTAGATGACGGAATTGAAACGCTAACCCTCGATGGACTTAGTGATGCCCTTATACTTGAAACCCGTCAAAATGTTTTCATTCATCCATCTTTTAAAGAAGGATTGTTTGAGGTGCAGGATGCAGCCTCACAACTCATCGCCCCTTTTATGCAGGTACAACCTGGCATGCGGGTGATTGATGCCTGTGCCGGGGCGGGCGGAAAAACTCTCCACTTAAGTGCGTTGATGCAAAACAAAGGCAAAGTCATAGCATTAGATACAGAAACATGGAAACTGGATGAGTTGAAGAAAAGAGCGCGCAGAGCGGGAGCCATGAACATTGAAACCAGACAGGTTGAATCCTCAAAATCCATCAAACGGCTTGCACAATCTGCCGACCGTGTTCTATTGGATGTGCCTTGTTCGGGTCTGGGGGTACTGAAACGAAACCCGGACGCCAAGTGGAAATTGACTTTGGAGTTTATTGAAAAAGTAAAAGAGCTTCAGGCAAAAATTCTGGATGACTATTCGGTCATGGTAAAGCCGGGAGGATTTCTGATTTATTCTACATGCAGTTTGTTGGCATCAGAAAATGAGGAACAAATAAAGAAATTTCAAAAGCGGCAAAGCGGATTTAAATTTATCGAAGAAAATAGAATATGGCCGTCCGAAGGATTTGATGGATTCTACATGGCCCGTTTACAAAAACTATAACATGAAGGCTGCTTTATTAATTTTTTTTGGAGGAGGACTCGGCAGTTTAAGCAGATATTTTGTTGGTAAATATGTTTCCTCATTTCATACCATACAATTTCCATTGGGCACGCTTACCGCGAATGCGTTAGCCTGTCTCATTATGGGGATGGTTGCGGGAATTCTTGATTCTAAAATGGAAACTTCAACCCTGAGCCGTGCATTTTGGATGGTAGGGTTTTGTGGAGGCTTCAGTACGTTTTCAGCCTTTAGTCATGAAGCTTTATCGCTCTACCAACAACAAGCATCGCTATCATCACTGCTGTATATACTGCTCAGCGTGGTGGTTTGCATACTGTTCACCGTTGGTGGAATTTGTATCGGTCAGCGATTTTGAACCGGTACATACACTACGTGTTTGGTGGTAAAAAAATCATGTTCAAAGAAGTCGGAGAGATTATATATTGAATAAGGTCTCTTCAATGCATCCATCTCCGTCTCCAGATCACCTCCCTTTAAATACAGTATCCCGTTGTCCAGCTTGTGCGTGGAAGTTGATTTAACTTTCTGATGTACCCATCGATAAAATTCTTTCATGTCAGTAACTGCCCGGCTCACCACAAATCATACTTGGTTCTTATTGATTCGGCCCTTACTTGTTCGGCCCGTATATTTATTATACCTACTGCC
>JAAUQD010000148.1 GCA_012032815.1 Flammeovirgaceae bacterium | reverse complement strand
AACTTTACAATGAAATGGCCGAGGAACTGAAATCCAAATGGAATGATGATCTTGATAATACTGAGCTCAGCGAATTCGAAACCGTTTCTCAGCGGAGCAATTCGACTTATACAGATTATAAATACGCACAGTCTACCCATGATGGAATTATTGCCCTGAAATCCGGCATTGGTGACATTGAGAAATTTGTGTTGCTAAAAGATGGATTAGAAAGGAAAGTCTTTACGCCCGGTCCGGTTAATGATGCCGGGATGCTCTCAGTGGCCAATGGAAAATGGTGTGGAATGAGTTTCGGTATGACCCGCGCTGGCGAATGCGAAGTCATTCCATAATTGTCATGTATGACCTTGCTTCTCATAAGAAGACAGTCGTCTCTCAAAATTCACGTTATGCGTCAGCCTCCCTTTCTCCGGATGCTCATTATATTGCTACAGTGGAGACGGACGAAAGCTATCAGACCCATCTTGTGGTGCTCGATACGGTAGGATCCGTTCACAAAAAGTTTGAAAATTCTGATAATGCATTTATATCTATGCCATCATGGTCAGACGATGGTCAATTCATTGTGGCACTAAAAACAAAAGATGAAAAGCGTTCTATTATAAGATACCATGTTGAATCAGGCGTAGCGGAAGAAATCCTTAATATGAATTTTGAAAATGCAGGATATCCTGTCCTGCATAAAAATTATCTTTTCTACAATTCACCTTATTCAGGTATAGACAATATCTACGTATACGATTTGGAATCAAAACAGAAATTTCAGATCACGTCAAGTAAATACGGAGCCTTTAATGCCAGTATTTCTCCTGACGGGAGTAGAATCGTTTACACCGATCAATCGAGAGACGGATTAGAGGTTGTTCAGATTCCCTTTAATCCGCTGGAATGGAAAAGCATGGATCAGGTGTTAGTTCCTGACAAACCTTTGTATCAGCATATTGTAGAAACAGAAGGCCAAGACTTATTTAGCACGACACCTGTTAATAATTTTTCGATAAAGAAATATTCAAAAGCAAAAGGACTAATCAATCCTCATACATGGGGCCCGTACGTCAATTCAGATTTCACAACACTGGATATTGGGATATCTTCCAAGGACCTGCTAAGTACAACACAAATTGGCGTTGGTGTTAAAATTTCAGAAGATGAGCGAAAGCCTCTTTATTATGCCAACGTAAGCTACCAGGGATTTTATCCCATCATTGATTTTTCAATTTCTACCGGTGATCGAAAAGTGAACGAAGGGTTTTTTAATTTCCCCAGCGGGCAGCAGGAAATTATTTTTGATTGGCATGAGAATACAGTTGAAGGTGGTTTGCGGATACCCTGGCTGCTCACCCATTCCAAATACCACACACGGTTTACCATTGGCGATGCGATGGGCTATACAAGAGTTGATGATTTTGTAAATAGCGTTGATGGTGGCGGTCGGTATGTTCCCTTCGATCTGAACTCCGGCTATTTTTTTCGCAACCGGGTAGATGATGGAAATTTGGTGTATAACCGATTTTCCATTGAATTTTTGAATCTTCTTAAAAGAAGCCGCAGGGATATTTTTAGCCAATGGGGTCAAACATTTGAAGTGGAGTATTCAAACACATTGGGTAATAGCGATTTTAAGGGTAACAATCTTTCATTTCTCACATTCCTTTATTTTCCAGGACTGGCCAAACACCATTCCATAAATGGCTATGCTGCTTATCAGAAAACATTTATAGAAAATAAAATTGAGAACTACATTTTTAGAAATAATATTCCGCTTCCGCGAGGTCAATCGGTAAGCCGTTTTGAATCGATGTATTCCTATTCCGCCAACTATACGCTGCCCTTATGGTACCCCGATATAGCCATTGGCCCACTTGTAAATTTTCAGCGGGTGCGGGGTAATGTATTTTTTGATTATGCATTTGGTAAGACGGAGATCAACAATACAAGTAAGGTATACACCTCGATTGGCGCTGAGCTTAAATTTGATGTGAACATCATGCGGCTGTTACAGCAATTTGATTTTGGGGTTCGTTATTCCTACCCAATAGAGACGGGTGTTGGCCAGTTCGAGTTTATAATCGGCAACATTGGGTTCTAAAACACTTGAAAATCGATACATTCCAGCTATTTTTGAATCTTCTACAAAATTGATTTAATCCATGGCCGAAATTGTACGCATGCCGAAAATGAGCGACACCATGACCGAAGGTGTTATTGCCAAATGGCATAAAAAAGTAGGAGATACTGTAAAGTCCGGTGAACTGATGGCTGAAATTGAAACGGATAAAGCCACGATGGATTACGAATCGTACAATAATGGAGTCGTGCTTTTTTTAGGAGCTAAAGAAGGTCAGGCGGTAAAAATAAATGATGTATTGGCGGTAGTTGGAAATAAAGGTGAGGACTATGCTGCTCTTTTAGAGAAGGAATTGAAATCAACTGCATCCTCGGGAGCAAAAGAAGAAGTTAGAACGGAAACAGCGGTAGCTGTCGATGTTGCAGAAAAAATAGATACCCATGGTATAAAGGCTGAGATTGTAGCTATGCCCAAGATGAGTGACACCATGACTGAAGGTGTAATTGCTGCCTGGCATAAAAAAGTTGGTGATTCAGTGAAATCCGGTGAACTGATGGCTGAGATCGAAACCGATAAGGCCACCATGGAATATGAGTCGTATCATACCGGTACTCTATTATATATTGGTGCTAAGGCATCGGAATCAATTCCGGTAAACGGAGTGTTGGCTATCGTAGGTGAAAAAAATGCCGATTGGGAATCGTTGCTTAAAGCACATCAGGCAAGTTCAGGTGCAGAAACTAAATCCACACCAAAAGACGAAGTACAAAAAGTGACGCCCGCACCAGCACCAATTCCTGTTGCTTCCGAAGCATCCACAAACGGGCGGATTAAAGCATCACCGTTAGCTAAAAAAATGGCTAATGATTTGGGCTACGATTTAAGAAATATTAAAGGGACTGGCGATCACGGCCGGATTACTAAAAAAGATGTTGAGAATTTTGTGCCAGGTAAAGTAGCTGCTTCAATGGCACCGGTTGTACTTCCTCCTGTAGTGGGTAAAGAAAGTTTTGAGGAAATAGCTGTCAGTCAGATGCGCAAAACCATTGCAAGGAGATTGGCCGAAAGTAAATTCAGTGCTCCTCATTTTTACCTTACCATGGAGATAAATATGGATAAGGCAGTGGAAGCCAGAAAGAGTTTGAATGAAATAGCGCCTGTAAAAATCTCTTTCAACGATATGGTGATTAAAGCGGTTGCCGCATCCTTGCGACAAAATCCGGATGTAAACGTTTCATGGCTGGGCGACCGGATGAGAAAAAACCATCACATACATATTGGAGTAGCTGTAGCTGTGAAAGATGGATTGGTGGTTCCGGTTGTGCGCTTCGCTGACAATAAATCATTGTCGCACATTGCTACGGAAGTTAAAGATCTGGCACAGCGGGCCCATGATAAGAAATTACAACCGAGCGATTGGGAGGGAAGTACATTTACCATTTCCAATCTTGGTATGTTCGGAATTGAAGAGTTCACGGCTATTATTAATCCTCCTGATGCTTGTATTCTGGCGGTAGGAGGGATTAAAGAAACTCCCATTGTTAAAGATGGTCAGATCGTTGTCGGAAATGTTATGAAGGTGACCATGTCATGCGACCATCGTGCTGTGGATGGGGCAGTAGGATCTGCCTTCCTCAAGACTTTAAAAGGATTACTGGAAGATCCGGTGAGAATTCTAATCTGAAAAAAATCGATTTGATACAAAAAATTCATTCTACCACCATCCTCGCTGTATTGCACAACGGAGAGGTGGCCATCGGTGGCGATGGACAAGCTACCATGGGCAACACAGTAGCCAAAAGCAATGTTAAAAAGATTCGCAAGCTGCAAGAAGGAAAGGTGATCGTTGGCTTTGCGGGTTCTACCGCTGATGCCTTCACGTTACTGGATCGTTTTGAAGAAAAGCTGAACGCCTACTCGGGAAATATGAAGCGTTCAGCTATTGAATTGGCGAAAGACTGGCGCACAGACAGATATTTGAGAAGACTTGAAGCCATGATTATTTCAGCTACTAAAAATGAGTTGCTGGTCATTTCTGGTACAGGCGATGTTCTCGAACCCGACAATCAGGTTGCGGCCATTGGCTCCGGTGCCATGTATGCACAATCTGCCGCTCTGGCGTTAAAGAAACATGCATCATCATTATCGGCAGAAGAAATGGTGAAAGAAAGCCTCACCATTGCGGCTGACATTTGTATTTACACCAATCACAATCATGTGATTGAGAAGCTATAAATTTTCCTGAATTTTTAATATGGGTTGAATTATGAAGAAAATATTTCTATTCCTTTTCAGTTGTTTGTTTTTGTTCACGGGTTGTACTACCGAGAAAAAGTCAGCCGCTGATCTTATTGTCATCAATGCTGCAATCTGGACAGGCAACAACGAGCAGCCACGTGCCGAGGCACTTGCTGTTCAGGGTGATACTTTGGTGGCCGTGGGTACGACAGAAGAAATTTTATCTTACCAAGGAGACCAAACAAAAGTTATCGATGCACAGGGTCGTTTTATTACACCAGGTTTTATTGATTCACATGTCCATTTCATCACCGGGGGATTCCGGTTAGCCTCGGTACAGTTACGTGATGTCAAAACGATTAAATCATTTATGCTCACGTTGCGCGACTACGCGGCTAAACAAAAGCCCGGCACATGGATTTTAGGTGGTGACTGGGATAACGAGAACTGGGGGGGACAACTACCAACCCGTGAATGGATTGACAAGGACACAAAGGATAATCCGGTTTTCATCATTCGCCTTGATGGCCACATGGGCTTAGCCAATTCTGCAGCTCTTAAACTGGCAGGCCTGGATAAGAATGTGAAAGATGTTGAAGGAGGTGTCATAGGACGACTTCCAAATGGCGAACTCTCCGGCATATTTCGTGACAACGCGATGGATTTAATCTGGAAAGTAATTCCTGAACCAACCGAAGAGCAGATGGAACAGGCGCTTGTTGCGGCCATGAACTATGTAGCCTCTAACGGTGTGACCTCTGTTCATCATATGAGTGCACCGGGAGGTACAACCGAGATTGATGTTTTCAGCGTGCCCGTGAAAAAGGGATTTTAATAACACGCAGTTATGTTTCAGCCGGTATTACGGATTGGGAAATGCTGGCCAATAAAATTGAGAAAGAAGGAAAAGGTGATCATTGGGTTAAGATTGGCGTGTTAAAAGGATTTGTTGATGGTTCTTTAGGTTCACATACTGCGGCTTTTTTTGAACCCTTTACCGATGCACCGACTGAGTCGGGTCTTTTCGTTAACAGTGAAGAAGAATTATACCAATGGGTCTCGGATGCCGATAAAGCCGGATTACAGTTGGCTATTCATGCTATCGGTGATAAGGCTATTCATACTCTATTAAATATCTATGAACGGGTGGGAAATGAAAACGGAACAAAAGACAGGAGATTCAGAATGGAGCACGTTCAGCATTTGGATGCGAAAGATATTCCACGATTCAAAGAATTGAGAGTCATTGCCAGTATGCAGCCGTATCATGCTATTGATGATGGCCGTTGGGCCGCCCGGGTTATTGGACCTGAAAGAATTAAAACTACGTATGCATTTCGTTCGTTATTGGATGCGGGTACCGCGGTTGCTTTTGGAAGTGACTGGTTCGTAGCGCCACCCACGCCACTTGAGGGTATATATGGCGCGGTCACTCGCAGAACATTGGACAATGCTAACCCGGAAGGCTGGGTGCCTGAACAAAAAATCACCGTAGAGGAAGCGCTGAAAGCATATACTTCACAGGCAGCTTATGCATCCTTTGATGAATCGATCAAAGGAACACTTAAAGTTGGGATGCTTGCCGACTTTGTGATCATGGATCAGAATTTATTGGAAATTGATCCTGTCCTTATTAAGGACACTAAGATTATTCAAACTGTAGTTGGTGGAAATGTTGTTTACGAAAGAAAGTAAA
>JAAUQD010000044.1 GCA_012032815.1 Flammeovirgaceae bacterium | reverse complement strand
AGAAAAATAAAATATAGTCACGTAGAGCAATTACGAGGCGCTACCTTGAATTCCTAATTCTCTTTCGTTAGAATTTTTATTCCTAACTTAGCCTGAAGCTTTCTATAGTTCATGAAAATTTTACATCTATTTCTGGTAATACTTATTTCTGTTTCGTCCATTGCACAAAACAGCGATGCATCATTGACTACTATCAAAAAGAAAATCGAGACTGAGGATTTTGCAGGAGCAAAAAAGGACCTCGATAAAATGATCAATGACAATCCAAAAAATAAGCAGGCATTGAGTTTGCGCGGACAAGCCCGAATGGGACTCACTGATTTTTACGGAGCCATCAGTGATTTTACCTTTGCTTTGGAACTGGACTCAACATTATGGGAAACTTATAATTTTAGAGGTGAGGCAAAGATCAATCTGGTGGATGATGAAGGAGCCATTGATGATCTGACGAAAGCCATAAAATTCAAACCCAATTATGCCGATGCGTATACCAATCGGGGCTTTGCCTTTTACAACCTGGAAGACTTGCAATCAGCCTATTTTGATTTCTCAAAAGCACTCGAGATCGGGCCTCCTGATGCCGACAAATATTATAATCGAGGCGTCATCAAAGCTGAACTGGGAGAATTTATAAGTGCAATTGATGATTACTCTAAAGCAATCGAACTGGATAAATCCGACCCCACACTTTTTAACTTCAGAGGTGTAGCCCGATATAATACCGGAAACCTGACAGGGGCTATTGAGGATTATGATATGGCCATTAAGCTTGATGATAAAGACGCCATGAAATATGAAAACCGGGCATTGGCCAAAGCCGCACTGGAAGATTTCAAAGGAGCCATGGCAGATTATGATCAGGCTATTTTACTCGATGATGAAGATCCTGAAACCTTTAATCTGCGGGGTGTCTTGAAGCACACCCTCGAAGATTTTGAAGGTGCCATTTCTGATTACACATACGCCATCGAACTTGATCCAACCAACGCTACCTATTATGATAATCGCGCACTTAGCAAATCTGAAAAAGAAGATTATGCAGGAGCGATTGAAGACTACACCACATCCATTGAAATTTATCCAACCGATTCTGAAACCTATTATCAACGAGGCCTGATTAAATTATTAATGAACAATAATTATGATGGCTGCACTGACTTAAAAAGAGCCGATGAGCTGGGGTCTCCAGACGCAAAGAAGCTGATCAAAAAGAATTGCAAGTGATTTTCTATTAATGAAGATCTCCATCATTATTAATGGTGCATCCCGAAAGAAAAAATTATTCCATTCTAGAATTCTTCCCTCTTTAGTTAAGCGATTTGATGTTACGGTTGTTGAGACAAAGAACTCAGGGCATGGTATTGAACTTGCTAAACAAATTTCGTTAAACAGTGATGTTGTAATTGCTGCCGGGGGTGATGGAACACTCAACGAAGTTATAAATGGCGTGTTGCAAAGCCCTCGCAAAATTCCGGTTGGTATAATCCCGCTGGGAACGGGTAACGATTTTGCCAAAATGATTGGCGTGACAATAGATCCAGCACACCTCATTTCGCTTCTGGAAGCGAGGCAATTTAGGGATACAGATGTTGCCCGCGTAGAATGTGTTGATGAAACCGGCAATGGAATAGTACGCTATTCCATTAATGCCTGTAGCGTGGGGATGGGACCTGAAGTGGTAAAACGGCTAATGAAAACCAGTCGTTCTCTGGGGCCAACACTCACCTATCTTAAAACAATAATCCCCACATTCTTTTCACATAAGCCACAGCGAATTGAAATTTCAAATGACTCATGGAGATGGAGCGGACTTATTCGGGTATGCGCAATTGCCAACGGCCAATCGTTTGGGAATGGAATCTTTATCGCACCTGGCAAAAAGCCTGATGAGGGTAAACTCACGGCTTGTATTGCGGGAGCATTGCCGTTATTCAAATTTCTTGCGGCATTAATTCGATTGAAGAAAAAAAAGAGAATAAATGACCCTGCTTATTTTCATTACCAGGATGGAAAAAGTTTTACTATCAAAAGTGATCTTCCGGCATGGATAGAAACAGAAGGAGAGCTTGCCGGGCTACTACCGGTTAAGGTCAGTCTAATCCCTCAAGCCCTTCAGATAGTTCGATAAGTAATTTTATTAATTTTTTAAACTTCCTTATAGAAACCAAAAAGCGCTTCTACTTTAAATTCTATGGGTTGATTACATTGAATGCAAGTCAAAGTTAGGTTAAATAGGACACCTGAAGGAAAGCTTATTTCTCAAAAACCCAAAGTGCGATGAGATTCTGCTATTTTTACAAAAACTCAATTCGTGAATCAGCAACTCTTTCGTCAGTTTGAAGCCCTGGAAAAATCAAGATCTGTTCTTTTTGAAAACCTGATTGCTCTTTCGGATGAAGACGCGCGCAAAGCCCCTGCTGGTAAATGGTCCATATCGGAAATAGTATCTCACATTCTTACCTCTGAACAAATGTCACTAGGCTATATGAAAAAGAAATCGCTAGCTATTGATACACTTGATAACTCTGGTATCGCTGAGTCGATGCGAATGGTTTTGCTCACACTTTCTCAACGTCTTCCCATTAAATATAAAGCACCTAAAATAATAGTTGAGCGAACTCTTCAAAGAGAATCTTTTCAAACAACACTTCAGGAGTGGGCTTCGCTTCGAAATGAATATCGGGAATTCCTGGAGCGAATTGAAGATAAAAATCTCCGGAAGAAAATTTACAAACACCCCATTGCAGGGAGACTTAATTCTTTTCAGGCGTTAAAATTCCTGAGGGAACACTTCCGTCATCACCTGCCACAGATTAATCGATTGCTGAAGAAATAAGATTCTCACTTCGTATCTATCAAAATATTAAACACATTTGTACTTTATATTTAACAAAATACGATTCATGAAAAAGTTAATCGCGTTACTGGCTTTCATTGCGTTTTCAATTACACTCCCGGCACAAAAATTATTGACACCCGAAGAATTTTTAGGATACGAACTTGGCGATCGTTTTACACGTCATCACCGTGTAGTCGAATACTTTAACCATGTCGCTGATCTAATGCCCAATGTTAAAGTCATGCAATACGGAGAAACGTATGAGCATCGTCCGTTAGTCTATGCCATACTTACTTCACCGGAAAATTTTAATCACCTTGAAGAAATCCGGACTGAAAATCTGAGAAGAGCATGGACCCAGGAGAACACCAACCGGAATAAGCATGCCATTGTTTGGTTGAGCTACAACGTACACGGAAATGAGGCCAACTCGATGGAAGCTTCCATGAAACGTTATATGAACTGGTTAACCCGGATAATCTGAAATCAAAAGAATGGCTGAAAAATACAGTGGTGATCATCGATCCCTGCATCAATCCGGATGGCCGCGATCGCTATGCTAACTTCTACAATCAGTATGGAAATTTCCCACCCAATGGAGATCCTCAAGCAAGAGAAAATCGTGAACCCTGGCCACGCGGAAGAGCCAATCACTATTTGTTTGATTTAAACAGAGACTGGGCATGGGAATCACAAATCGAATCGAAAGCCAGAATAAAAATATATAATGAATGGCTTCCCCATGTGCATGTCGATTTTCACGAGCAAAGCCCAAACAATCCATATTACTTTGCCCCGGCAGCTCAACCGTATCATGAGGTGGTCACAAAATGGCAGCGCGACTTTCAGGTGACGATTGGAAAAATAATGCAAAATATTTTGATGAACAGGGTTGGTTGTACTTTACTAAAGAGAGTTTCGATTTGTTTTATCCTAGCTACGGAGATACCTATCCAACTTTCAGTGGAGCTATCGGTATGACGTATGAAAAGGCCGGAGGTGTGGGATTGACCTATACTACGCGCGAAGGTGATCCTATTACGTTAAAAGACCGGTTGACCCACCATCACACAACGGGAATGTCTACCGTAGAAGTCTCTTCACAGAATGCCACAAAACTTGTCGATGAATTTGAAAAGTATTTTAAGGAATTGAATTCCAATCCACCATATACCTATAAAACGTACGTCATTAAGTCTACCAACAACAGGGATAAAATAAATAATCTGGTGACCTGGATGAACACGCATTCAATCCGGTACGGTCATCCCGCATCAAGTAAAGCAACGCGGGGTTATGATTACATCTCTCAATCTGTCTCCAGTTTTAATCTTAATACCGATGATCTTATCGTTAACATCTACCAGCCAAAAGGAAGATTTATTACTACCGTTTTTGAACCTACCTCCCGTTTATCAGATTCTGCAACGTATGACATTACGGCCTGGAATCTTATTTACGCCAATGGCTTAAACGCCTACGCGGTCACAGAAAAAGTGGCGATTGGAAGAGACTATCAGCTTAAAAAAACGGTGGATGAAGCAGTACTTTCAAAACCGTATGCCTATTTCTTCCGGTACGCCAGTATAAACGATGTGGAGTTCCTGGGTGCGTTGATGCAAAACGGCATCAAAGTAAGATCAGCTGAAAAAGCATTTACTTCGGGTGGCCTTGCTTTCGATCGTGGAACACTCATTGTAACGAGGAGAAACAATGAGGCTGTCCCCGATTTTGATCAAGTTGTTCAGGCACTGGCCACCAAACACGGACGACATCTGTACACGGCAACCACCGGCTTTTCTGACAAAGGACCCGATTTGGGCTCGAGCGATATAAATTTTCTTAAAGCGCCAAACGTAGCCGTGCTCGGTGGAGATCAAACTTCATCGCTTTCGCACGGCCAGATCTGGCATTTCTTCGAGCAACAGATTCATTACCCGGTAACTATCCTTGGTACCGATTATTTTCAAAATGCGGATTTAAAAAAATATGATGTCTTAATCGTACCCGATGGAAATTACCGGATGTTTGATGAAAATCAACTTAAGAATGTGCAGGATTGGGTAAGTGATGGTGGCCGTTTAATTTTGGTGGAGGGTGCTGTTCGGTCTTTTGCGGATAAAAAAGGATTTGGATTGAAAGAGTTTGCCACTGAAGACAAAAAGAAAGATGCTGAGAAAAAAGAGAAGGAGCAAAAAGAAAAAGAGGGTCCGGTAAAATATGAAGACGCAGAACGCATGGATCTTTCAAATTCAATTTATGGTGCCATCTACAAAACCACGCTGGACGAGTCACATCCGCTTTCTTTTGGTCTGGATGATACCTACTATTCATTAAAAACCAATTCACTTCGCTACGACTTTCTGGATAACGGGTGGAATGTGGCTATTCTCAAAGGCCAGGTAAAACCGGTCATGGGATTTGCAGGATATAAAATCAACAAGCAGTTGGCGAATTCACTGGTGTTTGGTGTGGAGAATAAAGGCCGCGGACAGATTGTTTACCTGGTAGATAATCCGCTTTACCGCAGTTTTTGGGAAAACGGAAAGATCGTATTTGCCAATGCCGTGTTTATGGTAGGGCAATAAAAATAAATCAGCCATCTCTATGAAGGACAACTTTCAAACAGTTGTCCTTTTTGTTGGCAAATATCTCATAGCCTGCTGCGCCTTCCGATAATTTCATGCGGTGAGAGAAGATGGAACCGACATTGTATTTTTTTTCCTGAATAAGAGGAATCAATTTTTTCCATAAAACTTCTGGCCGGGCATCGCCCGACTTTGTAGGTAAGATTTTTATTGTATGCCTCCACAGGAGAGAATGAAAGGTTTGCATCGTTGCAAACACCAACCGTTGATATGATACCTCCAGGACGAACCAAATCGTAAGCTAACTTACCGGCACTTTTATTGCCAACTGCTTCAAGCACACCATCTGCCCCTCGTCCCTGTGATACTTCGTTGAGCATCTCAAAGTTGCCAGTTGAATAATTAATGGGTGTCGCGCCAAATGTTGTCGCATGTTGAAGACGTTCGTCAACAGAATCAACGGCAAATATTTTTTGGGCTCCGTATTCACGGGCTCCCAGTATCGCCATTAAGCCTACCGGACCGCAGCCAATCACCACATAAATGCCACCCGGTTTTATATTCGCCTGATGGGCACAAAAAAATCCTGTGGACATCACATCGCCCAGCAACAACGCTTCATCGTGAGTTACTCCATCCGGAATTTTAATGAGCGTTGAGTTGGCTAACGGCACGCGTACAAACTCCGCCTGCCCACCATGAAGGCCCTTGTCCTTTTCACGCCATCCGAATAATTGACTCTTCACACACCGGCTGGTAAGACCAATCGAACAGTAGTAACAATCTCCGCAACTCACGGTAAACGGACTCATCACCTGGTCCCCCACAGAAAAGTTTTTTACCGCTTTTCCTTTTTCAACCACTTCCCCTACGAACTCATGCCCCATCGCGGTGCCATGATCAATTCCTTTCTCATGCTCGTGGTACACGTGCAGATCTGAACCACAAATGGCGCATTGCTTGACGCTCACAATTACATCCTCATCCGATTCGATGACAGGATCGTTGATCGTTTCAAATTGAATTGTATGCTTTCCCCGAAAGGTGAGCGCTTTCATCCGTTGCTGAAAAGGCTGTTTAGTTCAAGGTCAACACGCCCTACGATTTTTGAAAAATCCTCCACGTTTTCCACAAAGTCCATGTTGTTGACATCCACGATCAGCAATTTCCCTTTGTCATAATTGCCAATCCACTCCGTGTAATGCTCGTTCAGTGTTTTGAGATATTCTAAGCGGATAGCAAATTCGAAATCACGACCCCGCTTTTGTATTTGCTGGACTAACTTTGGAATATCCGCCTTGAGGTAAATCAGTAAATCCGGTGCCTGCACAAAATTGATCATCGAATGAAAGATATCGAGGTAGCTTTGATAATCCCGGTCGCTGATGTGCCCGCTCTTGTGGAGGTTGGCGGCAAAGATGTATGCATCTTCATAAATGGTTCTGTCTTGTACAATGGTTTTCTCGCTTCCGCGAATCTGATGCACCTGATTGAAGCGGCTGTTCAAAAAAAAGATTTGCAGGTGAAACGCCCACCGCGTCATGTCTTCATAAAAATCCTTCAGGTAGGGATTATTATCCACCGATTCAAACAATGGCATCCATCCATAATGCCGCGAAAGCTTTTCAGCCAGTGTGGTCTTCCCTGAACCGATGTTTCCCGATATGGCGATATGCTTGGGCTTGCTGGTCATGCGTTCTTTTGCAGCAAATTCCATATATCAACAGATATAATCCAAGTATTTTTCGTTTTTTACTTTTGAATATCTGCATCTTCGCATGAAAATATTTTTGCTTTGAAAAAAATCTCTTTGTAGTTCTAATTCTTGGGTGTCTGCTTGCCGGTTGTAATGATGATGCTGAGCAATGCGTTTTCCAGCCCCCTGTTTCTAATCTTACCAATCTTCAATTTGAATCGTTGGAAAGTGTTCTTCCAAATATTTCAAGCAAAGGTGAACTGGTAGAATTCCTGAGCAGCGAGCCCGTTATCAGAGATCATGTATTCAATAGACCTATTTATCCTGATGATTCTGTTTTTATCAACGAGTTATACAGGCGTTTCACCAATCCGCACATCGATTCATTGTTGATATTAACGCAAGAAGTGTTTGGTGATAAGTCGGAATTGAAAATCAGTTCGCCAGCGCCTTCGCCAACATGAAATATTACTATCCGGATTTCAAACCTCCGGTCATCAAGACGATGCTCACGGGATTGGAAACGGATCTTTATGTAAGTGATTCGCTGATTGTAATTGGTTTGGATTATTACCTGGGCAAGGGAGCCAAGTATCGTCCTAACATGTATGAGTACATGCTGAGGCGGTATGAAAAAATTTTATAGTGCCTTCTGTTTTTTTGCTCTATGGTATCTCCAACGATTACAATGCGATTGATCTGAATGATCACACCGTGATGGCGGATATGGTGGCGTACGGCAAGGCATATTACTTTACAAAACGCATGCTGCCTTGCGTACCCGACAGCACACTCATTGGGTATTCCGCAAAGGAAATGTCGGGTTCACAAAAATACGAGTCACTGATTTGGGCCAGGCTTCTGGAAGATCAGGTCTTGTTCTCGACCAGCCATATCGTCAAACAAAAATTCATTGCCGAACGTCCGAAAACCATTGAGGTGGGTGAGGATTGCCCGGGAAGAATCGGTACATGGGTGGGCTGGCGCATGGTAGATGAGTACATGAAAAAATTTCCCGACACCTCCCTCCCTGACTTGATGAAGACTGAAGATGCGAAGAAAATTTTTAATGATTCGATGTATAAGCCGATTTAACCTGCCCTCTGCACAATCTTCCCCGTTTTTTTCTCTTTCAAAATCACCTTCACTTCTCCGCCCGGCAAGATTTCTTCTTTCACCAAATAGTGATGCTCATCATAGTCTTTGAGTCCCACTTCTTTTGCAAATCCGGTTCTTCCCCGCCACACCTCCAGTTTTACCGGCTCCCATTGTTTTGATTTTGAAGAAGCATACGCTGCATCCATTATGGCATTTACCACATAGCCATCATAAAAACTTTCCTTCGGATTTTCGTGACGTTCGATGGCATTAAACATGTCTGAAAACATTTCATAGTACCCGAGATCGGTTACTTCATCACCCACTGGAAAAATCCAACCGCTGCTGCTCTCCGCTTTTTCGGAAACGTAGCCGTCTTTCCCACCGGACGAAAACATTTCAAAACCAGTGCGTAAAAAATGATTGAGCCAGATGGTGCCGTCTGTACCCTGAACTTCATCGCGTAGATCGAGTCCCCCGCGAAATGACCAGCTCACTTCAAATTGCCCGATGGCCCCGTTTTCATACTTCACGAGTCCAATGGCATTATCCTCGGCTTCATGGGTTTCACCAGGGTATCGGCCCAGCACATCACTTCGATGGGCTTAATGTCTTTGCCGATAAACGTCCGGCTTACTTCAATACAATGGCATGCCAGATCAAGTATGGCACCGCCTCCGCTTTGATGGATATCCCAAAACCAGTCGCTGTGCGGGCCTGGGTGTGTTTCGCGTGATCGCGCCCACAGCACTTTCCCCACGGCTCCCTGCTTCACCGCTTCCGAAGCTTTCAATGTTTTGGGAGTGTAGGCGAGGTCTTCGAGGTACCCTCCGAAAATTCCAGCCTTCTCAATGGCGGTTAACATTTGAAATGCTTCGGTTGCATTGCGTCCCAAAGGTTTGGTTACCAGCACCGGTTTTTTGTGTTTGACGGCCAGCATCACCGGCTCTGCGTGCAGGTGATTGGGCAATCCCACCACCACCACATCAACGTCTTTATGAGCAATGGCATCTTCCATCGAAGTTGTGTGATGCGGAATGTTATACTTCTTCGCAAACGCTTTTGCTTTTTCATCCGATCGCGAATACACCATCATTACTTTATCGCGATTGCGCAATCCATGAATTGACTTGGTATAAAAGTCAGCAATGAAACCCGACCCCAACATAGCAATGCGAAGCATATTATCCTGCGTTTAATTTTTTGTTATCGGTAAAAAAGAAAGTGAACAAGAGCATTACAACAAATGAAATGCCTGCCGGAATCAACCAGATGGTTTGCCAGTCATGTCCATCAGCTGTTCTGAATGATTCAGTAATCTGACCTGCCACAGAAAAACCAATGAGCATACCAACGCCATACGTAGCCAGTGTGATTAATCCCTGCGCTGCTGATTTTATTTCAGGTCCTGCTTTTTTATCGGTATAGATATGTCCGGTTACAAAAAAGAAGTCATAACATATCCCATGAAGCAGAATACCCAAGTACACAAATGACACCAGGCTGTCGGTATCGCCATAAGCGAAAAAGACATAGCGTACCAACCACGCACCCATTCCGATCAGCAGCATTTTTTTGGTTCCAAGCCGGATAAAAAAAGAACGGCATCAATACCATAAAAATCGTTTCGCTCATCTGGCCAAGTGTCATCTTGGCGGCTGCATTGGACAGATTTATTTCATTCAGAAACTTATTGGCTTCCTGATAATAGAAAGCCAGCGGCACACAAATCAGAAGCGATGAGATGAAGAACACGAGAAAATTCCGGTCTTTCAACAAGCCAAGCGCCTGCACACCGATGATATCTCCAAACGAAACTTTTTTACCTGAAGCACTTGGTGGTGTGTTCGGCATGAAGAAGCAAATGATCCCAAGCACCAGTGAAGAAATTGCTCCCATTCTAAATGTATTGACCAGTAAATTTTTTTGCTCCCAGGCGAACCAACCGATTAATAGCCCGGCTGCTATCCAGCCAATCGTCCCCCAAACGCGAAACGTTGGAAATTCCTTTTCTGTATTCGTCAGTTGACGAAATACCACCGCATTAACTAGAGCCAACGTGGGCATGTACAGAATCATGTACGATAACATCAACGGATAAAAACCCGAAAAAGAAGTCTGTTGTGTGATGTAAAAAAGAAGTCCGGCACCAACGAGGTGAAGAACTCCCATGATTTTTTGAGCTGCAAAAAACCGATCGGCAATTAATCCGACTATAAACGGTGCGATAATAGCCCCAAGGGATTGCGTGCCGTACGCCATACCATTCTCCACATCAGAAGCGCCCAGTGTGCGTGCTAAGTACGTGCCCATAGTAACAAACCATGCGCCCCAGACAAAAAACTCAAGAAACATTAAGAGAGATAATCGGATGCGAAGGTTTAGGTTCATAGCGGGATTTAAAGAATTCAATTTAGAAATATTCGTGTGAATTGTGCGCTAATTTTATTTCGCGAGAATTGCTCCTCGGCCAGGACTCTTGATTTATTTTGATATCGTTTTAGTAATTCCTGATCGGCAATGAAAGGCAGGATTCTATCACCAAACTCTTCAGGCTTATTTGGATCAACATACACCCCACATTCTTCTTTTTCAACCAATTCTTTAATCCACCCCCCAAAATTTATAAGAATGAGTTTCCCGGCTGCAAGCCCATCAAAGAATTTGTTAGGTGAGCCGGTTTCTAAAATAGGGACTGGTCTATAACTGATGAACACAGCCTCACTCATTCGCATCACTTCGTTTACACCTTCCCGACTTTGAAAAGGAACGAAAGTAATGTTCGGGAGTTTCTGAGCTTTTGATTTTAACTCTGATAATACCGCGCCTTCTCCACAAATAATAAATTGAATGGGAAGATTTTTGTGGAGGCAAACCCGGGCACAACTGAGAATAAACTCAAGACCATTGGCATAGCCGATGGCACCAATGTAGGAAACCACAAATTTCTCCTCTCCAATATTCCATTTCTGTTTTAATGATTGATCATACACAGGACTATAAAATTCACAATCGGCCATGTTGGGTATCAAATGAATTTTTTTTCCTGGATTTTTTTTCTCCAGATACGATTGAATGGAGGGCGAAAGTGCAACCAATGCATAGGCTCGTTTATAAATTGATTTCTCAAGCCGGTAGAGAATTTGTTTTGAAATGGAATTTTTAATAAACCCAAGTTGAACGGGAGCTTCGGGCCAGATATCACCCACCTCGAATGTGTATGGAATTTTATACTTCCATCGTACATACATCGCTGCTAATCCCACTGTCAGCGGAACTGACATGGCATAGCATGCATCGTATGATTTAAATTGATCCGAGATTTTAATTACCCCGCGTACATACCGAATGAATGAATGTATTCTGGCTACAAACCCAAAATGATTTTGATATGGAGCATACACTGAAATGACATCAATGTCGTCTACCATTTTTTCGAAACATTTCTGTTTTCTTCTCCTGTAACAACCGTTACATGATGTCCTGCATGTACCAGCGCAGTAGCCAGATACCATGATCGAATGGCTCCGCCTTTTTGAGGTGAGTTAAAATGCTGGTGAAGGATCAGAATTTTCACCCCGCAAAATAGTCAGTATTCCTAATGCAGGAATTTTCAGGAATTACAATTCGTGGAAATCCACTAGTGTTTTTCCTGAAGATGTCTGGAATACTGAAGTATCCGGTCTACGGTTTTGTCTGAAGGATTTAGTTCGGCATCCTTAAGGCCCTTTTTATTTCGGTGAGTTCATCATATTGCTTCCTCAGTTCAGAGTCGCAAAGCAACGCCCGGTTAATCTCCCGGGATTCCTCCTCCGTGGTCTCGTGGTATAGATACCTGATCAGATCGTCTTGTGTAAAAGTTTTTATCATAGGCAATTGGTTGTTTCATTTTTTTCCTCAGGTTGATGAGGGCATATCGCATACGGCCCAAAGCTGTGTTAATGCTAACGTCTGTGCGTTCTGCTATTTCCTGAAAACTCATTTTAAGATAATGACGCATTATGAGCACCTGCTTTTGCTCCTCAGGAAGTTCTTTGATAAAGCTCCTGAGTCTGGCCCTGGTTTCACTTTCTATTTGAGCGGTCTCAAACGATTCCTCGGCAAATTGAATGGAGTCAAATACCCGGTGCCCATCCTCAAGCACTACCTCAGGATAGCGTTTCTTTCTTCTGAAATGGTCGATCGCCAGATTATGGGCTATGCGGCTTATCCAGGGAGCAAACTTCCCTTCTTCATTATACCGGCCTGCCCGAATGGTATTTATGGCTTTAATGAAAGTTTCCTGTAAGAGGTCCTCGGCCTCATATCGATCTTTAACGATTAGGTAAATTGCTGTATAAACGCGCGACTTATGTCTTTGAAGTAGCATCTCGAAAGCTCCTTCGTTACCGTTTTGATAGAGCGACACGCATTGGCTGTCGCTTAATCTGTTGTCCATCATTCTTTCTCACTTTTAGGTAACGTAGAGATGCTGCTCGATAGTGTGTGGGTTGGTTATTTAATTAATTGAACTGAAAAGGTAGGCAGTTTCATTAAATTCACAAAAAATTTTTAAAAAATCTTGCCTACTCTACATTTTCCTTGCTATTTGACGTGATTTTTTAGAAAAAGCAATGGCAGTAAGCAAAAAAAGAGCGATCGTCAGTTTAGATAATCTGAGTGGTGAGCTTAAAGAGTTGGTCAGAAAACAATATCCGGCCGGATATGAGGGTTCAATAACCCGCATTATGAACGCTAAAAAAGAACCCATTTTCGTTTTTCCGTTAGAAACCGATGAAGCTACCTATCTCGTTAAAATCCCTGCCACAAAAAATAGCGATGGGGAATATGATGTTGAATCCAGTGTTAAGCAGGAGTTTGATGATTCTGATGATGATACCGGCTCTGACGATTTCAGCGGTACTGATATTGAGGGCGATGGCGATGGTGAGAACAGTAAAGATCCAAGTTACGAGCCCGACTTCGACAACTAGGCTGACCATTTAAAAGCAATTGATCTGCCTATCTCACTAATTGCTACATTGTTTCCCTGGAACTTTTGACCTGACTATTTTTGTAGTCCACTCATGCCGTCTTCTCATTCTGATCTGAAGGATACTTATTATGACACGCTCGACCCACGTGAGTATATCATCATAAAACGCGCCCGCGTAAACAACCTTAAAAATCTAAGTGTAGCCATTCCACGAAATAAATTTGTGGTCATTACCGGCCTCTCCGGTTCGGGAAAATCTTCGCTGGCTTTCGATACGTTGTTTGCTGAGGGCCAGCGGATGTACGTGGAAAGCCTGAGCTCGTATGCGCGGCAGTTTCTTGGTAGAATGGAGAAACCGGAGGTAGATTATATCCGTGGTGTTTCACCGGCCATTGCCATCGAACAAAAAGTAAACACCCGCAACCCCCGCTCCACAGTGGGCACGAGCACCGAGCTATACGATTACCTGAAGCTTCTTTTTGCGCGAATCGGAAAAACACGTTCACCTGTAAGTGGTAAGGAAGTGAAACGCGATACCGTTACCGATGTTGTGGAATGGATAAATCAGTTGCCTGTCGATTCAAAAATTATCATTGCGTGTCCGCTGACCATCCCAACCGGCCGCAAATTAAAAGGCGAACTTGAACTTCTATTGAGTAAAGGGTACACAAGAGTACTAGTAAAGGGTGAGCCTCAACTCATCGAAGAGCTTGCAGGCACCAAAAAGAAAATCCCTAAAAACACAGAAATCGAAATTCTGATTGACCGGATTGTTACCAATCCCACCGATGAAGATTTAAATTATCGGTTAGCTGACTCCGTTCAGACAGCATTTTTTGAGGGTCATGGTGATTGCTTTGTTTATTCGGATAAAAAGAAAACTCCGTTTTCAGACCGGTTTGAATTGGATGGAATGCGTTTCACTGAGCCTTCCGTAAATTTTTTCAGCTTCAATAATCCGTATGGGGCCTGTCGCACCTGTGAAGGTTTCGGAAAGGTCTTGGGAATTGATACCGATCTTGTTATTCCGGATAAGACATTGTCACTTTATGAAGGAGCCGTGGCGCCCTGGCGAAGTGAGGTTATGGGTAAATGGGCCCAACCCTGGTTAAAGCATGGCGCTAAGTATGATTTCCCGATTCACCGGCCCATTGCCGATTTAAATCACAAGGAATTGGAATTGCTTTGGAATGGGAACAAAGATCTGGATGGCATTCATGATTTCTTCAAATATGTGGAATCAAAGTCACACAAAATTCAATACCGAGTTTTGCTGTCACGATATCGCGGGAGAACTACCTGCCCGGATTGCCGAGCACCCGCCTTCGTAAAGACGCGGGATATGTAAAGGTTGCCGACAAGTCGATCTTTGATCTTGTCTTGTTGCCTATCGATGAACTCCGTGATTTTTCAATGCTCTCAAACTTCCACCATTCGAGAAAAAAATTGCCGACCGGTTGATCACTGAAATCAGAAGCAGGCTAGGCTACCTGACGGAAGTGGGTCTTGGCTACCTGACCTTAAACCGGCTTACCTCCACGTTGTCAGGGGGAGAATATCAGCGCATCAAATTGGCGACATCCCTTGGCAGTGCGTTGGTAGGATCAATGTACATCATGGATGAACCGAGTATTGGGCTTCATCCGCGAGACACGAACCAAATGATTGGTGTGCTCAAAACGCTGCGCGATCTTGGCAATACAGTGATTGTCGTAGAGCATGAGGAAGAAATCATGCGGGCTGCAGATCAAATTGTTGATATCGGCCCGGGAGCAGGAATGCACGGAGGGACATTGGTGTTCCAAGGATCCATTAAGGATGTGAACGGGAAATCAACCTCCCATACCATGGATTATCTGAAAGGGCTTGAAAACATTCAGGTTCCACCTAAGCGAAGGAAATGGAAAGACTCAATCACGATTTTTGGAGCACGGGAAAACAATCTCAAAAACCTTAAAGTAAAAATTCCACTGGCTGTGTTGACGGTTGTAACGGGTGTCAGCGGTTCCGGCAAGTCAACGCTTGTTTCAAAAATTCTGTATCCTTCACTTGGTCGACTGATGGGTGTCTTTGCCGAAACACCCGGTAAGTACGAACGGATTGATGGTGACACATCTCGCCTCACCAGCATTGAGTTTGTCGATCAGCATCCTATAGGTAAATCGTCACGGTCAAATCCGATCAGTTACGTAAAAGCCTACGATGCCATTCGCCAATTGTATTCCGATCAATCATTAAGTAAAAAACGGGGATACAAACCTTCCGTCTTTTCATTCAACGTAGAGGGTGGCCGGTGTGAAACCTGCCAGGGGGAAGGTGAAACGAAAGTTGAGATGCAGTTCATGGCCGACATCTTTTTGAAATGTGAAAGCTGCCAGGGCAAACGATTCAAAAAAGAAACACTCGAAATCGAGTGGAACGGAAAAAATATTGCTGAAGTCCTTGACCTTACCGTGGAGGAAGCGCTCGAATTTTTCAAAGACAAAAAACCGGTACACGATAAAATCCTTCCCTTATATGATGTGGGCTTGGGTTATGTGAAGCTCGGCCAATCTTCCAATTCACTCAGCGGTGGAGAAGCACAGCGTGTAAAACTCGCATCCTTCCTTGGAAAAAATTCCTCATCTGATCACATCCTGTTCATTTTTGATGAGCCTACAACGGGGCTGCACTTTCACGATATTTCAAAACTATTGAAAGCAATCAACGCGCTCATTGATCAGGGACATAGTGTAATCATCATCGAGCACAATATGGAAGTGATCAAGTGTGCCGACTGGATCATCGACCTGGGGCCCGAAGGCGGTGAAAAAAATGGGGGTCACATCGTATTTGAAGGAACGCCCGAGGCTTTAGTCAAGTCATCGACCGGACACACCGCCCGATTCCTGAAAGAAAAACTCGTTTAGTATTTTGCTGAAGTTGTCGGAGTGGATTTCTTTATGAAATCACGAATGTGCTCGTTGGAAGAAATTAAATCTTCTGCGCGCAGGTACATCATGTGGCCGCTGCGATATCCTTCAAACCGTAAACGGCTTTTCATTTTGGCGCTGGGATCCAATTGCCACATCGAATACTTCGCATCAAAGTAGGTTGTTGCTCCATCATAGTATCCTGATTGAATCATCACATGCAAAAATGGATTTTCAGCCATGGCTAATCTGAGATTTTCCCCGGTCTGATCGTTGCTGCGATCCCAGGGATGAACCGGGCCAAACATGTTGTATTGTAAATCAGTTTTAAACTTGAGTACATCGCGCAAATAGTAATTAATAGCCGGTGTAAAAGAGTGCAGCCATGAAGTCAGTTCAGAATTAAAGTCAGGGCGTTCGCCCGCTTCTTTTTTATCAATCCCTTTATAGCGCGAATCCAATCGACCAACTGTAAAACCATTGTCGCGCAATAACTCCTTCCAGAAAAACTGAGTAGGTACCGCCAGGTTGTGATCCAGAATAAGTTCGGCAGAGATTCCGGAATATCGCGAAACATCACCTGCAATTTTTTTACGGTCCGCGTCATCAATAAATCCACCCTTCGCCAAGGCGGGAATAAAAGAGTTGATTGTGAATTTTTCTGACTCGGCCAGTACATCATTCAAATCTTTTTGTTGCAAATCTGAAGGCAGCCTTTTATGATACCACGCTGCCGCGGTGTAATAAGGTAAAGAAAGAGCGTCATTCACCGGTCCACCGCGCTCAAGTCCAAGTTCAGTGGGTGAAACCAAAATTACTCCATTGAGATACATCCAATGTGAATTCTGTAATTGCAGAGCTAATCCTGACACACGCGTTGTACCATAACTTTCCCCAATCAGATATTTAGGAGAGGTCCACCTTCCGTTTCGAGAAACAAACATATCCAGCCAGCTCGCCAGATATTTAATATCCGCATTGACGCCAAAGAAAGTCGACTTCTCTTCTTTTGAATCTAAAATTCTTGAGAAGCCCGTATTTACCGGATCGATGAAAACAATATCGGCTACATCAAGGATAGAATTGGGGTTGTCTTTGATGCCATAAGGTTGTACAGGATATCCTTCATCATCGATCGTTAAAATCTTCGGCCCGGTGTAGGCGATGTGCATCCAAACGGAGGCTGAACCCGGACCTCCATTGAACGAGATCACCAGAGGTCTTCTGCTTTTATCCGTGACATCCGTTCTTTCATAGTACGTATAAAAAAGTGTGGCCGTAGGTTTGTTTTCTTTTCCAAACACCGGCTGTGTTCCTGCAGTAACTTTATAAGGAACCCTTTTTCCTTTTATGGTTACTTCACCCGTTGAGGTAATAGCCGATTCAGCAGGAGGCAGAAGTTCCTGCCCGTGAAGCGTTATAGAGATCAAACTAAGGAAAAGACAAAAGGAAAGAATTGAGGCGAAATACTTTTTCATGGGTTGGAGATTTTAGTGGCGCAAACCTCGCCAATAAAAAAATGGATTAACATCAAAGTGGGATGGATCGCTTCACTTTCGTTTAAACGGTAAAATGCCTTTTTCAACTGATTTATAGCCTTTTTAGAAGCATTTTGAAAGCCAGAAAGGGCATCCGAAATCGTTTGGATTACCCATACTTCTATTAACTTCGCACGAAATTTTTTAAACCCTGATTTATGGCTGGCCACGACATTCTCGATATAGTAAAAAAGCGCAATCCCCACGAACCTGAGTTTTTACAAGCTGCTGAAGAAGTAATTGCATCCATTCTTCCGGTGCTGGAGAAAAACCCTCAGTATGGAAAACTGAAAATATTAGAGCGCATGCTCGAGCCTGAGCGCTTAATCACATTTCGTGTTACCTGGCTTGATGACAAGGGTGAGGTTCAGGTTAACAGAGGCTACCGAGTTCAAATGAACAGCGCGATTGGTCCGTACAAAGGTGGGCTTCGCTTTCATCCTTCGGTAAATGCGAGCGTGCTGAAGTTTCTTGCCTTTGAACAAGTCTTTAAAAACGCGCTTACAGGAATACCAATGGGTGGTGGTAAAGGTGGTTCTGATTTCGATCCTAAAGGAAAAACTGAAAATGAAATCATGAAGTTCTGCCAGGCTTTCATGGTTGAACTGTCGAAACACATTGGTCACCGGCTTGATGTGCCCGCAGGCGATATTGGGGTGGGTGGTCGTGAGATTGGTTATATGTTTGGCGCGTATAAAAAATTGCGTAATGAATTTACCGGAGTCCTTACCGGAAAGGGAATTGGGTGGGGTGGTAGTTTAATTCGGACCGAGGCAACCGGATATGGGTTGATCTATTTTGCAGAAAATATGCTGCAAGAGAAAAAAGATACGATTAAGGGTAAAACCTGTTTGGTGTCAGGCTCAGGCAATGTGGCTCAATATTCAATGGAAAAAATTATTCAGCTTGGAGGTAAGGTGGTGTCGGCTTCCGATTCGAGTGGATTTATTTATGATGAAGCGGGCATCACACAGGAAAGATTGGAATTTCTTAAAGAATTGAAAAATGTTCGAAGGGGCCGCATCAAGGAATATGCTGATAAATTTAAAGGAGTAGTCTTCACGACCGATGATCCAAAAGCAGATCACAATCCGCTTTGGAATATTAAAGCAGACTGTGCTTTCCCGTGCGCCACTCAAAATGAAATAAATGAAAAGGATGCAAAGAACCTGGTTAAGAACGGTATCAAAGTATTGGGTGAAGGCGCAAACATGCCTACCACTATCGAGGGCATCAATGTGCTGATCGATGCTGGCGTTATGTATTCGCCCGGCAAAGCATCCAATGCGGGTGGGGTGGCCACATCAGGTTTGGAGATGACTCAAAACTATATGGGTTCTAACTGGACCCGCGAAGAAGTGGATGCCAAACTGGTGGGCATCATGAAAGAAATTCATGCCACCTGTTTAAGCGCGGCTAAAGAATATGGCAAGCCGGGAAACTACATGGTAGGCGCGAATATTGCAGGATTTTTGAAAGTGGCGAAAGCGATGCAGGCCCAAGGGGTTATTTGATTTTTCCCGGAATAGTACTGTTTGTGTTTAGACCATTGAAGTCATGATCTCTTCAACAGATTTTTTTCTTTCGAAAAATTCCAGCACACGCATCATCACCCGATCGACCAGTGTATCCGGACAGGATGCTCCACTGGTTAAGACAATCTTTACACGCTCACTTTCCGGAAGGAAATGATCCGTTGTTCTCAGTTCCTTTTTGTGAACATCAAAATGCTTAATGACCTCTTTACTCACTATCTCTTTTTCAGAGTTAATAAAATAGGTTGGAAATTTTCGTTCACACAATTCCACAATGTGGGATGTGTTGCTGCTGTTATAGCCGCCTACAACAATCGCAAGATCGGCATCCGTCTCCAGCAGTTCATACGTGGCGTCCTGATTGTCGTTGGTAGCATAGCACAACGTGTCGCGTGTATCCGCAAAATGGTCTTTGAGGTTTTCAGCTCCGTACTTTTTGATCATAACTCCTTTCAGGTAATCCGCGATGGCCTGCGTTTCGGTTGCGAGCATAGTGGTTTGGTTCACCACACCCACACGTTGTAAATGTTTTTCCGGATCGAATCCTTCAGAATGCTTCCAGGCAAAGTCATCTGTGAAATTCTTTGCAGGTCTGGTTCCCATGATATATTCTCCAAGACGTTGCGCGTCAT
>JAAUQD010000147.1 GCA_012032815.1 Flammeovirgaceae bacterium | reverse complement strand
AAAAAGAATAATTGAACAAATTAAATGAATTATAAATAGGGGTATGGATAAAAAGTACGATGTATACGGTATAGGAAATGCGTTGGTGGATATTGTGACAGAAGTTGATCTCGACTTTTTTGCTAGAAATGAAATTGAAAAAGGGGTGATGACACTGGTGGATGAAAAGCGTCAGCACAAACTGATCAAAGCCATTGATATGTCAAAAAGTCGAATGGCGGCTGGGGGTTCAGCGGCAAACACGGTCATTGGATTAGCACAGTTTGGAGGTAAGGGCTACTACTCTTGTTTGGTGGCAAAAGATGAATTGGGAGATTTTTTCTTGAAAGATATGGCCCGCAATAAGGTAGATACTAATCTGGTTTATGAGGATTGCCCGGAAGGTTTGTCAGGGAAATGTTTGGTCATGACCAGCCCCGATGCGGAGCGTACCATGAACACATTTTTAGGAATCAGTTCTTTTCTTTCTGTAGATCAGGTTGCCGAAGAAGCGATTACGCAATCAGAATATGTTTACCTGGAGGGGTACCTCGTGGCAAGCCCTAAAGGATTGGAGGCCATGATCGAAACAAAGAAAATTGCTGAGAAAAACAGAGTCAATACTGCGCTTACTTTTTCAGACCCCAGTATGGTAAAGTATTTCTCAAAACAAATGGAAGAGGTTGTTGGAGCCAGCGTTGATTTGTTGTTTTGCAATGAAGAAGAAGCTCAGATCTTTACCGGAACAGACAACCTGAATGATGCCAGAGAAAAGTTAAAATTATCTGCCAAGCGTTTTGCTATAACTCTAGGCGCAAACGGAGCATTGATCTACGATGGCGATACGTTCATTCAAATTGAACCCTATAAAGTGCGGGCCATTGATACTAATGGAGCAGGAGACATGTTTGCAGGAGCATTTTGTACGGAATTACACATAAGCATAGTTATGCGGAGGCAGGGAAGTTAGCATCACTGGCATCATCCCGCGTGGTTTCTCAATTTGGTCCACGGCTTTCACCCAGGCAGGTGAAGCCAGGTTTTGCATGATTTGGTGTAAGGTTTTAGTTCAAATTGTCTTTTTTCTATTCTTTTCAGATCCCAATCAGACAGAGTTTAATGTAGGGATTTTTTAGCTGACCCCTGATCAAGACTTATTTTCTCACAATCACAAGTGGCATCTTTGATTTGGCTAGGATAATAGTACCGGTGTATTATTTTCCTGATCGTTCATTTTGCCGGGGGGGGGGGTAATGCATACATTCATTCGGTTATGTTTTGCAAAACAGCACAACCAGAGTGTTTTCTGGGAACCAAAACTTAATAGCCATGAAAAAAATTAAAATCTTTCTAGGTATTACAATTATTTTATTCAGTTGCCAAGAGACTGCTCTAACGCCACAAGAGGAACAACCATTCCGAATCCTTAAGGCAAGTCAAGCTGACGCTAATCTGGTAAACACTTGGTCAAATTCGAATTTAAATGATCAAATAGTAAGGGAATTCGATATGAAAGATATTTATGAGATTATTGATGTGAAAAATGATGTATCTATTCTTGCAGCGTTTAATATAAAAGAACACAGGGCAGTCGCATTTGTTAAAAATCAAGTAGGTGAAATAGGAACTGCATTCATTACCTCATCCTTACAGGACCAAAAAGGAAATATTCTAAGTAATGTCTATACAATAGACAATAACTTAAGTTTATCATTTACAGACTATCCAAATGGAGAAAGAATAATTACCTATTCCTCAAAAAACTCGAATGCAAGAATAAACGGGTGGTGGGATACTTTCGATAGTTGTGTTGGAAGTTTTCACAATCTATTTGAATCCAATGTTGCAAACGTTGTTACTATAATTGTATTTGATGCAGTTACATTAATGGGCTATTCAGTTGGCTCATTGGGATTTTGTGCAGCCGTGGCTTCGCTAGAATAATATTGAATTAATTAGTAATTTTAAATATGATAAAGCTCATTAAATATCATCTTATTACAATCTTCCCTCTTATTTTAATAATTTCCCTTTACATTTATGAGGTAATAGGAACAGGACCATTTGCCTTACTCGCTTTACTTTACGGATTGGTTTACAGACCTATCATAGATTTTAGAAAGCTTAGAGCAAAAGGACTTGTTGGCAAAAAGGAATTCTTAAATTCTTTTGGATTTATTCGATTTAAATTTTATAAAGAGTTAATGTTTGAGGAGTGAAAGCTTAAAAAGCACCTTTAAAAAAGTCGATCATTCTTTGTTCGACTTTTTTATTTTCACAAAACCTAGTTGCTCGAATATTCAAGGTTGGGGGGTTGTAAATTAAGGATTTCCTTTCCATCTTTGCACCCCTTTAATTTTAGAGGCTAAGCGACAGAGATCATGAAAAGAACATATCAACCTTCGAGAAGAAAGCGCAAAAACAAGCACGGTTTCCGTGAACGAATGGCTACAGCCAATGGACGCAGAGTGCTGGCATCACGCAGAAAGAAAGGCCGTAAAAAGCTAACTGTTTCCGCAGAAAAAACGCTTAAGCATAAGTAATTCGCCTTCGGGCATCTCTCTCCCCGGAGGATTCATGATAATTAATCTGAATGGGGAAGTACACATTTCAAAAAACAGAGCGCCTTTCAGGCGAAAAATCAATTCGGGAGCTTTTTAAGAAAGGAATTTCAATAAAAGTATTCCCCATTCGGGTCATTGTGATGAAACATCCCTCACAAGAATACCCCGTCCATCAGGTGCTGATTTCCGTAGCGAAGCAATCGTTCAAAAAGGCAACAGATAGAAATACCGTCAAGCGGAGGATTCGTGAAGGATATAGACTCAATAAATCAAAATTGGCAACAACCGAAAAGCTGATGATTGCGTATCTTTATACGGCAAAAGAAATTCTGCCATCCTCGGTCATTCATGAGAAATTGATCGAATCAATAAATCGGATCAATGAAAATTTCGGGTAAGTCAAAAATAATTGGTGCATTGGTTGGTTTTGTTGCCATAGTCATAGTGGCATTCACTCCTCCCGCTGAAAAGTATTTCGATATAGCCAAGAACCTCGACATTTTTGCCACTCTCTTTCGGGAGATTAACGCATTCTATGTGGATGAGGTCGATCCACAGCCGCTCATTCATACAGGTATTGATGCCATGCTTGAGTCACTGGATCCTTACACGGATTATATTCCTGAAGACGAAGCAGAATCTTTTAGCGTTCAAACAACCGGGCAATATGCAGGCATCGGTGTTTTAATTGGTGTAATTAATGGTAAAACGGTAGTCACCCAACCGTATGAAGGATTTCCGGCTGAAATGGCAGGGTTGAAAGTTGGGGATGAAATTGTATTTGTTGATGGTAAAAATGTAAGAAGCAGACCACCGGTTGAAGTAAGCGAAATGCTCAAGGGTAACCGAAATACAGAAGTGGAGGTTGGCGTTGCCAGGCAGGGCACTAAGGGCGAACTGCGGTTTAAAATACGCAGAGAGAAAATCAAGATTAAGAATGTTACCTATTACGGAATGAGCGACAACAAAATAGGGTATATCCGCCTTGAAGATTTTAATCCAGGTGCTGGCAAAGAAGTGCATGATGCAGTAGTTGATTTAAAAAGCAAGGGTGCAAATAGTTTGATACTGGATCTCAGAAATAATCCGGGCGGGTTACTGGTTGAGGCCGTAAACATTGTAAGTATTTTTATTCCGAAGGGAAAAGAAGTGGTATCAACCCGGGGAAAAGTAAAAGATTGGAATAAAACATATAACACGCTGAACGCTCCGGTTGATATTGAAATTCCATTGGTGGTCATGGTAAATGGGGGAAGCGCATCTGCATCAGAGATTGTAGCCGGGGCACTGCAAGACTATGATCGGGCAGTTCTAGTTGGACACAAAACATTCGGTAAAGGTTTGGTTCAGATTACCCGGCAGCTACCCTATAATTCCCAACTGAAAGTGACAACAGCTAAATATTATATTCCAAGTGGACGCTGCATTCAAGCATTAGACTATACTCATCGGAGTAAAGACGGTAGCGTACACCGTACTGCAGATTCGTTGAAAAGAGAGTTTAAAACATCCGGTGGACGTTCCATATATGATGGTGATGGACTTCTTCCTGATGAAAATCTGAGCGACATGGATCTGGCTATAATCACAAAATCATTAGTAGCTCAGGGAATTATTTTTGAGTATGCGAGTAAATATTGTGGAAGTCATGAGCAGCCCACTTCCATTTCGGATTTTAAACTTTCTGATTTTGACTACAAGGAATTTACACAGTGGCTAAAGGATTCTAAGTTTAGTTATGAATCCTATCTTGATCATTATACGAATGAGTTGATCACCATGGCAAAGGAGGAAAAATATTATGATCAACTTAAGGGAACCATTGATGGTCTTAAAGGCCAGATCATTGAAAGTCGTAAATCTGATTTGATAAGGTTTCAAAAAGAAATTAGTGGAATTCTTGAAGATGAGATTGTATTTCATTACCAACTTAATACGGGACAGTCTGCTTATCGCCTTAAAAACAACCCCGAGATATTAGTAGCAAAAAGAGTCTTGGGAAATAAAGAAGAATTTAAGCGGACTCTTTCGCCTAATTAATGGCACTCATTCTTAACATTGAGACATCATCATCTGGATGTTCAATAGCTCTTCACAATAAAGGGGAGCTGATGGCTTTCACTGAATTAAATCAACCTCAATCAGCCGCATCTAGGTTGGCTGTCATGATCAATGACATCCTGAATTTGAATGGACTAAAAGCAAAAAGTCTGGATGCAGTGGCAGTTTCAAAAGGACCGGGTTCGTATACCGGATTGAGGATTGGCGTTTCAACCGCCAAAGGAATGTGTTTGGCGGTCAAGATTCCCTTAATTTCAGTAGATACACTTCCTTTGATGGCCCGGCAAGTCGCTCCTTTATATTCCGGTGATTTCTTATTTTGTCCCATGCTTGATGCCCGAAGAATGGAAGTTTATACCATGTTGCTTAATTCCAAATTCGATATTCTGGAGAAAGTGAATGCCAAGGTGCTGGATGAGAATAGTTATGATGAATGGTTAACGAAAAATAGAATTTTATTTTTTGGCGATGGATCGACTAAATACATTGATGTTTTAAAAAATGAACGGGCTGTCTTTATACCGGATGTTAAGCCCTCGGCTGCTAAAATGGGAGAGGTTTCTTTTCTGAAATTCGCGAATAATGAATTCGAAGACCTACGGACGTTTGAGCCGTTTTACTTAAAAGATTTTGTGGTTAAAAAACCAAAACAGATTGTTTAATGTTTTAACAACTACAATGGATGAAATTGTAAATAAAGTAGCGCAAAGCGGTTTGGTGACTGTCGATCTGGAGAAGTACTATTCTCCGGGTGAAAGAGTGGTCTTTGATATTAAGGGCGTTTTGTTTCAGGGACTTATCCTGAAGGAAAAAGACTTTAGAAAATTTATTGAGTCAAACGATTGGTCAAAATATTCCGGAAAATTTGTGGCCATCGATTGCACGGCCGATGCAATCATCCCAACCTGGACTTATATGTTGTTAACCATTGCGCTGAAACCCCACGCAAATTTTATTTCTGTTGGTTCTTTAGAGAAACTTGAAGAAAGATTGTTTTTGGAGGCACTTTCGAAAATCGATTGGGAAGAATTCCGAAATGCTAAAGTAGTCGTTAAAGGATGTGGTGAGATAGACATCCCCAAATCAGTTTATGTCGAATTCACCTCAAAATTAAAGGATGTAGCCTCAAGTATCATGTTTGGCGAGCCGTGTAGCACAGTTCCTGTATTTAAAAAGCGATAACCTCTATTTCTGCTTAATTAAAAAGATTTTGCCCTGCCTTTGCAGGGTTGGCATATTAATCTATCTTTGCACTCCCAAAAAGGGGGGGGTAGGTGTTGGGGGTGTTTAGAATTGGGGTAATAGGGAGAGCTACCGGAGGGGTAGTTTTTTTTACTGTAGAGCTGAGTAGGGATATTGGTTTTAGACGTTCTTTGAATAGATGGAATTGATAGCGGACCCGGAATTACTCGATATCACCGACTGCC
>JAAUQD010000146.1 GCA_012032815.1 Flammeovirgaceae bacterium | reverse complement strand
AAAAATTGATCAAGCGAATTAAAGAAACCGATGACGAGAAACTTCTCGAAGAGGCCTATCGGTTGCTGGAGATGGAGACGGAGGGGTTCGAAACCTATAAGCTAACTATGGACCAGAAGAAAGCGATAGATGAATCAAGGGCTCAAATAAAAAAGGGTCAATCTCTTACCAATGAACAGGTCAATAGTGATTCGGACGAATGGTTAGAGAAGTAGTTTGGTCAATACGAGCGCGTGATGACCGAAAAAAGATTTTGCAATTCTGGATCAAGCACAACAAATCCAATACCTACAGCCGGAGTCTAAACTTCCTTTTTAAGACAGCGGTTAAGCTCATCATTGAACATCCACAAATAGGTAAACCCACCGACCTGGATAACGTTAGGGTAAAAATTATTCGCGACTATCTAATGATCTATGAGGTGACTGATTCAAAGATTTACATTCACTCCATTTGGGACAGCCGTCAGAATCCTGATAAGCTAAAAAAGATTTTAGAATAACTGATGTGTATATAGTTAACCCATGATTTCAGCGAACTGAACCTTAATACCCCTTATTGATCCCTTTCTCGATAGCGGGTACTCCTTTGGTCATCCATTCAGGAGCCGGAGCATCTTTTAAATAATGATCAAAGTACTGATACATGCGTATGGCAAAATCTTTACGGTTCTGCCGGAGTTGTAAGCCATGTGCTTCTTTGTTGTAGTTCAGCATCCACACCGGTTTGTCTAATCTGCGAAGGGCCATATAAAATTCGATTCCCTGATACCAGGGTACTGCACCATCCGCATCATTGTGCATCATCAATACCGGGGTTTGAATTTTGTCAGCAAAAAAGATGGGTGAATTTTCAATGTATAACATGGGCTTTTCCCAAAGTGAACCACCCAGTCGTGTTTGTGATCGCTCATACTGAAACATCCGGCTCATGCCGCTTTGCCAACGCACTCCGCCATATGCGCTTATCATGTTTACCACTGGAGCGCCTGCTTCCGCAACGGCAAAGATGTTCGTGCGCGTGATGAGGTACGCGATTTGGTACCCTCCCCAGCTATGCCCTTGTACACCGATACGCTTTTCATCAACAAATCCTTTTGAGATCAGGCTGGTCACACCCGGCAAAATACAGTTGTGTGCACTTTCTCCCGGGAAACCAATTTTGTAAACCACGTCCGGAACAAAAACGACATACCCGTTGCTTGTAAAGTAGGTGTAGTTGATGGATGATCGGATGGGTGCCGGGGCATGATGGCGATATAAATTGTCGCTGTTGCGCTCGTAGAAGTATACCATCATCGGGTATTTTTTTGATGGATCAAAACCTTCCGGTTTGTACAAGAGTCCTTCAAGAGGCAAACCATCCAGTGATGTCCACTTCACCAATTCCACATTACCCCAGTAATAATTTTTCTGTTGGGGATTCGCGGTACTTAATTTCTTTGGAGAGGAAAACGAATTATCACTTGTCCAGATATCACCAAACTCAGTGAAGCTTTCACGCTCAAACAGGAACTGATTGGCATTCTTCGCTTTTACAATTCCACTGAAGTGATAATTATCCATGATAAGCTTTGTCAGCTTACCATCTTTCAACGATAGCTTATAGTATCCGGAAGCCTTCGTTACTTCATTAAATGCCGAAAGGATCAGATCCTGGTTTGGATCAATAAATTCCTCATCAGGATTCAGGTGATTGTAGCGGAATACAATTTTATCCTTGCGGCCGATCTTGGTCAGATTCTCGGGGGCTTTCTTATTCTCAGGGTCAAAAGCCCAAATGTCATATCGGTCGTTTGCCAGAAACTGGTTATCTCCTTTTGTCCATCCTGCAAAACCATACGAGCCCGGATAATCAGGTTGATCATTGAGCTCATCAGCGAACTGAATTTTACCCGAGGAAAGTTTCGATAGATTGTTGCTGGATAAGGAATAAGAATACCATGCGGTATCCAGCGCATTAAACCAGAAAACATGTTTTGCATCCGGGGAAAGCCGGGCATTGCCACGAACACCCGAGGCGATTTTTTTTGAACTGCCATCTTTTAGTTGATGAATGTACAGATCGCTGTTTGTTCCACCCATCCAGGTAATGGACTTGCGGTACGGTACATTGGACTCACCCAGTGCGATACTTGCATTTCCTTCCTGACCGATTTCTGTTTGGGGCACATCCGGACTGCCAATGCTCTTCAGCGTTCGTGAACTCAAATCAATCACCGCCAGGAATGATCTCTTCTTATCCTGTTCGGCCATCACATTCTGCATTGGATAAATGTATTCATCGTCTGCGGTCCACACTTCGACACTGATTATTTCTTCGGGCAACAAGGTGGTGTCTTGTTGCATCAGTTTAGGGGCTGTACCCAAAAATAATTTTGAGCCATCCTTCGAAAACCGGGGAGTATAATTTTCACTGATGATCCAATCGCTGGTAACACCCGGTGTTTTTTCTGTCGCTAATAGTGCAGATGACTTATCACTGTTCTTCCAATAATGAAGTTGAAAAAATCTTGTTTGTGCCTTGCTTGTATCAGCATCCAAAAGAAAAGCGCTTTGTGTCCCATCTTCACTCACTGAAAGTCCTTTGTATTTGAATTTTTTATGCCCTTCGTGAATCTGAGTAACCTGATTTTTAGTTGCGTCTAACCAGAACATACCGGCCGTCATTGTACTATCGTTGCCTGTTGATGAGAACAATAAACCCTGACCGTATTTTGCTGCTTTATAATCTTTGGCGTAACCATACAAGCTGGTTTTTCCGTCCGCTAGATTTTTTACAACCAGCGTATATCCGTTCTCCTCACTATTCTTTTTTGGAGCTTTCCCTTTGGCGGGTGTTTTATCAGAATCTTTACCTTTATTCTCCTTTACTACATCAAGCAAATAGGCCGTCCATGCTCCCCCTTTTTCAGGAAGCCGAAAAGATTTAACGTTCGGTATTTTTTCAATTTTTCGTGTAGCGAACGTGTAGATGCCCAGTGAATCTTTTGGAAGTTCATCTTTTTTCTTCTTTTCCCTTCGGAGTTCTTTTACAAGTTCTTGTTGAGGATTTATTTTAAAAACGGCAAATCGGCCATCACTTGATATTTTTATATCGCTTGCTCGCTGTACAGAATCACTGGCATTGGTTTTTAGGTTATGAAAAATCACTTTACCATCGCCATCCTGAGGATTTATTAAATAAACTGCGAATGAACCATCCGGTGTCAAGGTTTTGTATGGAATAGTTTTCCAGCCATCGTACACATCATGGTTTAAGGGCTGCTTCTGAACAGGCGGTGTTGTTGATTTTTTTTGGGCATCAACACCCATTGATAGAAGTAGTGCTGACAGGATTAAAATTAACTTTCTCATTACTTATAATTTTATAAAAACCCAATCTAACGATTCCTGCCGATATCCTATTTCAAAGATTTGATGATCGGGGAGATTATGGTTTTAAGGAAAGTATAAGGAACTTAGTTAATTGAAAGTCGTTTATAGAATCATGTTCAACTAAAAACTATTACCATGAAAGCAATATCTATCTCAGCCGTAGCTCTTATTTTTACAGGATCGCTGCTGTTTTTTTTCGTTTTCGAACCCTCCCTATGCAGCCAATCAGGCTGATCAAATGGTGGCCGATTGGGAACGAGCCAAAGCCTACACTAAAGAATACCTTGATGCCATGCCAGAGGATGGAGTCAACTTCAAAGCTACTCCCGAAGTAAGAAGTTTTGCTGAGCAAATGCTTCATTTGGCAATGGGCAATGTGAACATTACGGCTACATCTACCGGTGGAGAAAAGATTTTTAAAGAAAATATCGAAAAGGTGGAGTCGTATAAAAACAAAGAAGCGCTAACGGGAGTAGTAATGCAAAGTTATGATTATGTCATCGGAGAAATAAAAAAACTGAATGATGAGCAACTGAATGAAAAAGTCAAATTTTAATGGGCAGGAGTACTCGAGAGCCGTAGGTATCGGAAAAGCGTTTGAGCACCAGACGCATCACCGCGGGCAAACAACCATTTATATCCGGTTGAAAGGGATAGCCCCTCCAAACGAAAAATTATTCTGACTGCAATGCCCCGCACTACGGGGCATTTTTTATTCCTACCCGTATTTTGACGTATTTAGTGCCTGAAGAGAACCCCGAATGAACATGAAATCAAAAGCTAAGACCAGGAAAAAACAAAAAGCAAAGCCAGAATTACCCGTATCGTTAGAGGACGAGCACAGAATCAGAAAGGCGTTTAAAGAAAAAGACTGGGCTGAAATAAAAAGCTCAGACTCTTGGGTAATTTTTAAAGTGATGTCAGAATTTGTGGAAGGATTTGAGAAGCTGGCAAAGATTGGCCCTTGCGTAACCATTTTTGGTTCTGCCCGCGTGAAGCCTGACAACAAGTATTATAAAGTTGCGGAAGAAATTGCCTTTCGGTTGGTGCAACATGGGTACGGGGTAGTTACAGGTGGTGGCCCGGGTATCATGGAAGCCGGAAACAGAGGCGCTCGTAGAGCAGCGGGTAAATCCGTTGGATTAAATATCTACTTACCGCACGAGCAAAAAGGTAATCCCTATATCGATCCTGATAAACTTATCACGTTTGATTATTTCTTTGTGCGTAAAGTGATGTTCGTAAAATATTCGCAGGGATTTATTGTAATGCCGGGAGGGTTTGGTACCCTGGATGAAATCACGGAAGCTCTTACCCTGATCCAGACAAAGAAAATTGGACGCTTCCCGATTGTCATGGTGGGCAAGGAATACTGGAAAGGATTTGTTGATTGGTTTAAAAAAGTACTGGTGGAGGAAAAGATGATTGACGAAATGATCTTGATCTTTATAGCCTGGTGGATACACCCGAAGAAGCCGTGAAAGCGATTGATGATTTTTACTCCAAGTACTTGTTGTCACCAAATTTCTAAAACTGTACTATGTTAAGTGAAATTAAGAGAGCCACAGAGTATATCCAGAGTCATGGTGTTGATGCTCCGGAGATTGGGGTTGTATTAGGAACCGGCCTGGGAAATCTTTTTGTGGAAAGCATCAAAGAACCTGTTACCATTAATTATAACTCAATACCCAGTTTCCCCATTTCCACAGTGGAGTTTCATAAGGGCAAATTGATTTATGGAAAAATCAAGAAGAAAAAAGTTCTGGCCATGCAGGGACGCTTTCATTATTATGAGGGGTATGAGATGAACCAGATTACATTGCCCATACGGGTAATGAAGATGCTGGGGATTAAAACACTTCTCATCAGCAATGCGGCAGGCAACATGAATCCGAAATGGAAGAAGGGACAGCTGATGCTGATTGATGATCACATCAATTTGCTTCCCGATAATCCATTGCGCGGTAGCAACGTTGATTTATTTGGTCCTCGTTTTCCGGACATGAGTCAACCGTACTCTAAAGAACTTAACAAGAAACTCAAGTCGATTGCAAAAAGAAGGACATAAAATTAAATGAAGGAGTGTACGTATCAGTGATGGGCCCCAATCTGGAGACAAGAGCCGAGTATCGTTTTCTATCACGAATTGGGGCTGATGCGGTAGGTATGTCCACTGTGCCGGAAGTGATTGTAGCCAATCATATGGGTATTCCCTGTTGTGCCATTTCAGTGCTTACGGATGATTGCAACCCCGATAATTTGAAGCCGGTCAACATTGATGAGATCATCAAAATTGCCGGAAAAGCCGAGAAAAAACTTACCGAGTTGTACGTTGATTTGATTGGTAGTCTGTAGGCGTTCGCAAATTTTAGGTAGATGCTGCAACCGTTAGGCGTTTTATTTCGTCTAACTATTCAAATCAATCATCATGAAAGCACTTATCTACACATGCGCATTTCTACTTTCTTATTCGGTCATTGCTCAGAATAAAGGAGACTTCCATTTGGATAAGGAGTATAAAATAAATCCTGCCGGCACTATAAAATTAAAATCATCGGATGCCAAAGTGACCATCGTTGGTTCTGATCGTAAAGATGTTCATGTAAAAATCGATCGGGAAGTGACTTCCAAAGGAATGGTTTTTGGATCTGATCACCGATTCGTG
>JAAUQD010000043.1 GCA_012032815.1 Flammeovirgaceae bacterium | reverse complement strand
GGATGCCATGGCCGTGAAAGTGGGTGACTCAAAAACACCGCTCGCGCAATCGCTCTATCCCAAAGAAGGAAATCCGCTGTGGGCGAAAGAATCCACAAAGGCTATCAAGAATACGCTGGATGTTTTATTCAGCGCGCACTTTTGAGTACCCCTATCCTACTGCCTATTCGGTGCACACGGCATCCATAGGTATGGAGTATCCGATGATCTGTTTCAATTTTGGCCGACCAAAGAGCGATGGCACTTATTCGCACCGCACCTATGAAGGTATGGTGAGTGTGGTGGTACACGAAGTGGGGCACAATTACTTTCCGATGATTGTCAATTCGGATGAGCGCCAGTGGACATGGATGGATGAGGGATTGAATTCCTTTCTTGAAAAAGAAACCATTCGCGAGCGCTATCCGGATATTGATTATACTGGTAACACGCCTAAAGGAATTACGCGTTTTATGAAAGGCGATCAAAGCATCATGCGTCCGATCATGGCGATGTCAGATAATCAAGGCTACAGTTTTGGCGCCAACGGATACAGCAAACCGGCTGCAGCACTTACTGTGCTTCGCGAAACCGTTATGGGTCCCGAACTTTTTGATGCCGCTTTCAAAGAATACGCACAGCGCTGGGCATTCAAGCATCCACAGCCCGGAGATTTTTTCAGAACGATGGAAGATGCATCGGCTGTAGATCTGGATTGGTTCTGGCGAGGATGGTTTTATACTACCGACCGTGTAGACATCACCGTGGATGAAGTGAAATGGTATCAGACAAAAGCTGAGGTGGCCGATCCTGAAAAGAAAAATGTGGCGGTGAAGAAAGGCGATCTGTCCAAATCGGGCACGGCTTCACCGGCAACAGATTTTAGTGCAGGCCCTCAGATGTTTTCGGTAATCAACACGCCTGACAATGCATACCGCGAGTTTATGAACAAAGTGGACGACAAAGCGGTGATTCAAAAGCTGGAGGGAAAAAATTTGTACGAAGTCACTTTGTCGAATACGGGTGGACTGGTTTCACCTGTTATTATAGAGTGGACGTACAAAGACGGGTCTAAAGAAATTGATCGCATCCCTGCCGAAATCTGGCGCACCAATGAAAAGACGGTGAAAAAAGTGTTTGTTAAAGACAAAGAAGTAGCGAGTATGGTGGTGGATCCAAATGCGGAAACAGCCGACATCAATACAGAGGACAATGTTTTCCCAAAGAAAGCTGTCGAATCAAAATTCGATCAGTTTAAGAAGGGGAATTAGTATATAAATATAGCTCGACTGAAGGCGCTGCATAATGCAGCGCCTTTTTTATTTTCGGGTGATGACTATAACCATTCGTGAATACCGCAGCAATGATCTTACGGAATTAACCCGGCTTTTTAATGAAACCGTTGCCGAAGGCAACTCCCTGTTGGATGAAAAAGCCGTTACAGCCGACCAACTATCAGCGCGCATTGAACACCAGGAGGCCGCAACCTGTGTGGCGCTGATCGGTGATACACTTTGTGGAGCATACCTTGTTAAACAAAACTTAAAAGGAAGGGGAAGCCACGTTGCCAATGCCACGTACATTGTAAACAGGAACTATCGGGGCAGGGGCATTGGCTACGCGTTGGGAAAACACTCGATCGAAAGAGCGAAAGTGCTGGGCTTTAAAGCCATGCAGTTCAATTCGGTGGTTTCCTCCAACACCACCGCCATCCGGTTGTGGGAAAGACTTGGATTTAAAAGATTAGCAACTATCCCTGATGGATTTCGCCTGCCGATGGTACTTTTATTGATACGTATGTCTTCCATTTAACATTATGAGGAAATAATTAATACACGGACTTAACCCCACCAACATGATAAAGCAAATCAACCGCAGACAGTTTGTAAGTACCCTCGGCCTTGGGGCCGTAGGATGGATGGTGCTGAAATCCTGCTCAACATCCGGACCGGATACTGTACTCTACAATGCCAACATACATACCTCTGATCCGCTGCAACCCAAAGCACAGGCCATCGCGCTGACGGAAGGAAAAATTGTAGCTGTGGGTACCGATGATGACATCCTTCACCTGGCGGGATCCAATACCATCAAAATTGACATCGGAGGGAAAACCATCACGCCCGGATTTATCGATGCGCATTCGCATCCGGCATCGTCAGGTCGGCAACACCTGCGAAACGTGGATTGCGATTTGCGATCAATCAGATCTATCCAGGATGCGCTGAAAAGTAAAGCCGATAAAACCGCACCCGGAGAATGGGTGTCGGGTTTTAAATACGATGATACCAAGACGGCTGAAGGCCGATACATCACCCGGTACGATCTGGATCAGGTTTCGCCCGAGCATCCGATTTTAATTTCTCACCGGGGCGGACATACCGCCTATGTGAATTCGCTGGCCCTGCAGTTGGCTAAAATTGACAAGCAAACACCCGACCCGGCCGGTGGTATGATTGTGCGCGATGAAAACGGAACACCCACCGGATTGCTGAAAGAAAACGCGGTGGATTTAGTAAGTCAATTAATTCCCAATGAGTTTTCTGCTGCCGACAACCAGGCCGGAGTAAAACTCATCACGCAAATGATGGCCAAAACCGGAGTCACTTCGGTAACAGACGCTTATGGAGACCCAACGTTGCTCACCTCGTACCGCGATGCACAGCAGGCCAACGAATTGTCGGCCCGGATTTATTGCATGATCGGGTATTATGCCATTGATAAAATGATTGAGCAAGGTGCAAAAACAGGAGACGGTGATGAGTGGGTGCGCATTGGCGGGATGAAACTCACCTGCGATGGTTCCATTTCTGAACGGACCGCGCGGCTTTCTCAACCGTACATTGGCCGGCCTGATGACTTTGGTATTATTGTGATGGATGAAGACGAGCTCTATGAATATGCCATCAAAGCCCATAAAGCCAATTGGCAAATCGGCATTCATGCCAACGGGGATGTGGGCATTGATAAATCGCTAAATGTTTTTGAAAGAATTCAGACTGAACACCTGCGCGAAGATCCCCGCTTCCGGCTGGAGCATTGCACGGTGATTAATGACCATCTTGTACAACGCATCAAGTCATTGAACGCTATACCCAATCCTTTTTCCACGTACGTATATTTTCATGGAGAGAAGATGACTGCGTATGGAAAAGAGCGCCTGGAAAATATGTTCGCTGTTCGGAGTTTTCTGGACGCGGGCATCAACGTTACGCAGACCTCCGACTACCCGCCAGGGCCGTTTGAACCGATGATGGCCATTCAATCTTCGGTAACGCGCACAGACATGTCGGGTAATGTGTGGGGACCCTCTCAAAAAATTACGGTGGAAGAAGCGCTTAAAGTCGGAACCATTAACGGAGCCTATGCTTCATACGAAGAAAAAGTAAAAGGCTCGCTAGAGGCGGGCAAGCTGGCCGACCTGGTGGTGCTTGAAAAGGATCCCACACAAACCGATCCGTCTGCCATCATTGATATTAAAATTGAGCGCACAATGGTAGGGGGAAAGTGGGTGTATGAATCATAAAATGATTTCCTAAGAGTGCACAAAAAAATATTATCTGAGTTCGTTGTTTTTATATATGAAACCGCGACTTTTAGTAAGGAATTACATTTAGGAAATATATACAGCCGTGTGCATAGCCAGAGTTAGCAGTAATTGAAAACGAACTGAAATCATTCTGATTATCAGAAACGGAAAAGCCGAAATCCGACTATGGTAGGCACTATAAAAAGGGAATTAAATGAAACCATCTAAATCAATTTTGACTCCTATGATTGGACTATTTTTATTAGTTGCTGTAACAAGTTGCAACGAGAAAAATAAGGAGTCAAAACAGACAAAAACGATTTTACCAACAATTAGCAAGGAAGAACTCGAAAACGAAGCTTGGCAAATGGAAGAAAATTACTGGGATTACGTTCAAAAAATTGACACCATTGCCTATAAAAACCTTTGGCATAATGAATTTATAGGCTACCCAAGTTTTGGAGACGGGGTTTCAAATAAAAGTAAGATAGCTATTTGGATACCAGAATTGCACAAAGACCCGAATTTAAAATTCAGTTACAAGTTGTACAGAAAGGCAGCCAACGCCATTGATGATGTAGTTATTGTATTTTACGATGCTGATGAAATTTGGACAGACAAAGAAAATAATATCGTCAGAAAGGAAACTTTTAAGTTTACTCATACTTGGAAAAAGTATAATGATGATTGGGTAATTCTAGGTGGAATGGCGGCTAAAAAGAATCAAGATATACTGAACGATTAAATCATTACATGAATAACTCATCTCAAACATCGTCTCCGAAGGGACGATGCGCTCAATCAGACTGAATGATCTATAAAATGATTAATCCAATTACAAATAATTAAACCATGAAAGTAACAGCCGAACACAACGAGCGAATTACTAAAATGACGTTTGCTTCTGTTTATCCGCACTATATCACAAAAGTGGTGAGTAAAGGCAGAACCAAAAAAGAATTGCATCAGGTAATAGAATGGCTGACCGGTTTTGATGACAAGAAACTAAAGGGACTTATTGACGAGAAAGCAACTTTTGAAACGTTCTTCAAGAAAGCCAAACTGAACCCAAACGCTCATCTGATAACAGGAGTTATTTGTGGTTACAGAATAGAAGAAATTGAAAACCCTTTAACAAAACAAGTCAGGTATATAGACAAGTTGGTGGACGAATTGGCGAAAGGCAAAAAAATAGTTAAAATTTTAAGAACCGTGTAATTAATACCATTTGATGGAGTTACTGATTTAAAACTTTTTTTCACTAAGTTTTCCGAACTTGTCAAAAAATAGTTCGATATGAAATTGACGCACTCAATTTGCACCATTATACTGATCGTCATCGGTTGCGTTCATATCATTTTTTCAATCGTCATATTTAACTCGCTATCAGAAGATACAATGTGGTTTATCGGTTCGGGGCTCAGTATAATCTACCTGGGTCTTATGAATTTTCTGTTCAAAAACAATCTCCATCAGAGGTCAACCTATTTAATCACCCAGGTTAGTAATGCACTCCTGCTTGCCTTTATGCTATCATTAAACGTGGTTTCTCCAATGATTCCCGGTTTTGTAGGATTGTTTGCTGTGATGGTACTCATTGGCGCTACGTGGAGAATTTATACTTTAGAAAATAAGTAGTTTTTACCTTTATAAACACAGGAAAAACCCTGTCAAGTTATAAATGAAGATTTTTAATGTTTGTTTGCCAAACCTATGGTTCATCTCAAGCCTTGTCTCCGATGGGACGATGCGAAAGACCAAAACAAAGCCCAGTGAGAAGAGTGTGTGAATGAACCATAAAGTCAGATTTCTGAAAAGTGCACAAAAAAATATTATCCTGAGTTCGCTGATTTCATTTATGGAAAGGAGACTTTTAGCAATGGAATTGTATATAGGAAATATATACACCTGATGACCAAAACCGGAGTTACCTGCAAACTGAACAAAACAGAACAGAAAAAATAAAAGTAAAAAAATATGAGCGCATTTCACTTCGCCTTTAAAGTAAAGGACATTAATTCAACACGAAAATTTTACATTGACATTTTAGGGTGTAAAGAAGGACGGTCAACCGAATCCTGGATTGATTTTGATTTTTACGGCAATCAACTTTCTGCTCACTTGAGCAATAACTTTCCTGAATTAGACTATTGTGGAAAAGTGGACGGAATAAGTGTTCCTATTCCTCATTTTGGTTGTTTATTAGCCAAGGAAGAGTTCGATAAAATTCATAAGAAACTAGAATTGGAAAAAATTGATTTTGTTGTTAAACCCCAAAAAAGATATGAAGGAAAAGTTGGGGAACAAATGACAATGTTTGTTTTTGACTATAGCGGAAATCCAATAGAATTTAAATCTTTTTTAAACGAGGATGAAGTGTTTTCGGATTAGGAGAAAGTCTCCAACTAAACCTATAGGAGCCATACCAAAACCAGTACCTTCAAAACAGATTAATTCATCGATCTGTAATACCTGAAAATAAAGAGACATCACAATATCATGAAATCTACGCACCACTCGGAATACCTTGCATTGAAATGGGTTTTTATCAAGCCGGCAATTCATGCGTTTATTTCAAATGCACGCATAGCCGAACAATGGCGGGATCTAAATTATTTAGCACAGCCGGATTTTGATGCTGCGCTTGGCGAATATGAAATTTTCAAAAAGGTCATTAGCGACAACGGCTCAGAAATCCATTCCTTTCCAAGGAATGAGTCTGTTACGATGGACTCCATCTACTGCAGGGATGCATCGATTGCCACGGACTTTGGAATGATCATTTGCCGTATGGGAAAGCCGGCACGAGCCAATGAACCCCCGTCTCAGAAGAAAACATTTAGTAAGCTTGGCATTTCTGTTCTTGGTGAAATCAGTGCTCCGGGAACGCTTGAGGGCGGTGACGTAGCCTGGCTGGATGAAAAAACATTGGCTGTCGGACACACGTACCGAACGAACAATGATGGCATTGTGCAATTAAAACAACTGCTCGAACCAAAAGGAATTGAAATCATCGTAGCTGAATTGCCTCACTATAAGGGACCCCAGGATGTTTTTCATTTAATGTCCATCTTAAGTCCTGTCGATAAAAACTTGGCAGTGGTCTATTCGCCTTTGATGCCTGTTGCATTCAGAAATGAATTACTCAAAAGGGGTTTTGAATTGATCGAAGTCCCGGACGATGAATTTGAGTCAATGGGTTGCAATGTGCTCGCTATTGCGCCAAAGAAGTGCATGATGGTGGAAGGGAATTCCAAAACAAAACAGGCACTTATCAACGCGGGATGTGATGTGATTGCGTATCAGGGAAAAGAAATCAGCATCAAAGGGGGAGGTGGCCCAACCTGCCTGACACGGCCGATGCTGAGATCCTATTGATTTTATGCGATTTCCGCAAACAGCTTGCACGCTCTTTCCAAATCCACATTGCCTCCGGAAAGAATGATCCCAACCCGCTTTCCCCTGAAACGCTGATCTTTCACCACCGCTGCCACCGCTACCGCTGCCGATGGTTCAATGATGATTTTAACTTTCTCCCACACCAGCTTCATGGAGGTTACAATTTCACGGTCAGAAACCGTCACCACACCTTTTACATATTCTTTAATCAATGGAAATGTTTTGTCGCCCAACGAGGTTAACAACCATCGGCAATCGTATCTGCTTGTGAAGGTTCAATCTTACCCGATTGCACCGACCGGAACGTGTCATTAGCGCCTTCAGGTTCCGCTGCGAACACCGAAATACCGGGTGCAAAAAAATTCACCGCAAGCAGCGTACCACTCAATAATCCTCCGCCACCCACCGGAGCCACGATTACGTCAAGGTTGGGAATTTCTTCAATCAGTTCTTTGGCGGATGTTGCCTGGCCGGCAATCACTTCGTAGTTGTTGAACGGATGAATTTCGTAGGCACCGGTTTTCTCACGAACCTCCGCTAACATTTTTTCGCGGGCTTGCAAGGTAGGCTCACATTCAAAAATTTCTCCGCCATATCCGCGCACTCCTCGTTTCTTAATTTCAGGAGCTATCCGCGGCATGACAATGAAGGATTTAATGCCCACGACTTTGGCCGCCCGTGCCAATGCCTGGCCGTGATTTCCGGATGAGTGCGTTACAACGCCTTTCTTTCGCTGCGCTTCGGACAAACTTAACACAGCATTCATTGCACCTCTCCCTTTAAAAGCGCCTACCTTTTGGAAGTTTTCACATTTAAAAAAAACCGAACAACCAGCGATTTCATCTACGCTGGCGCTGGTCATCACCGGAGTTTTGTGGATGTATTTTTTTATTCGTTCGTGTGCTTCTTCTATAACTCTTTTATCCGGTACGCTCATTTATTATTTCTTTATCCAATTCACTTTTTTATTTATGCCAGTACGCTTCGATGTTGTAGCTGAGTCTTTAGGCACGCCTACGTTTAAAAATCCAATGAGCACATCGTCTTTACTTAGTCCAAAAATTTCTTTGGCTTCTTCAAAATAAGTTATCCCCCCTGTGCTCAAATAACATCCTACCCCATAGGCGGTTGCCGTAAGGTACATGTTCTGAACAGCACAAAATACGGCTCCCACTTCTTCAATTTCAGGTACACTTTTTTTCTCATCGCGCTTCATACCGATGGCGATGATGTGTGAAGATTGCATGGGTTTGTTCAGCAAATTCTGATACCGTTCCTCTTTAAAGCTGCCATCTTTTTCAGTAACCTGTTTATAACATGCCGCCTGTAGTTGCGCCAGTTTTTTTAATCCCTCACCGGTGTACACCACAAAGCGCCATGGCTGCGTCAGCTTATGCGTGGGTGCCCAATTCGCATTCTCCAGCATTTGCTGAATAATCTCATCTGGAACCGTTTCACCGGTATAGTCTTTCGGGAAAACCGACCGTCTTGATCGGACAAGTTCATTGAATTCGGAATGGTTAAATGCAGTGGCCATCAGGATTTCTTTTTCACTTCATCACCTATCATGCGAAGCCCGTCCAGAGTTAAGTTGGCCTCAATGGCAGAAAAGAAATCGCTCAGTCCATTGAGTATGGAAGACAAACCCCCGGTAGCAATAGCGGGACATTCCTCTTTCAATTCTTCGCGGATTTTCATGACCATGTTTTTAACAAGACCTTCATATCCGATCAGCACCCCCGACTGAATGGCGGTAACGGTATTTTTACCTAACACGGATGCCGGTAACTCCAACGGCACATCAAACAATTTAGCTGTGTTTTGTGAAAGTGCACGAATTGCAGTTTTTAAACCCGGTGTAATTGAAACACCGATTATTTTTCCCTCTGCGGAAACTGTTGTGAATGTAAGCGCGGTTCCAAAATCAACCACAATGCAGGTGCACTTGTACTTGTGAAAAGCTGCATAAGCGTTGGCAACCAGGTCTGATCCGATCTCATACGGGTTTAAAATTTCAAATGATAGTTTTTGATACACACCCGGGCCGAGCACTACCGGCTTTTGTCCAAACAAATTCAGAATGACCGTTTCAATTTTATCCGTTAGTGCGGGCACAACACTACTCAACACAATTTGTTCTACACGATCAATCGACAATCCTGACTCAGTAAAATGATCACGAATCTGAATGCCATAAAAAATATCGGGCTGATACGCTTTGGTGGGTATGCGCCAAACGTGATTCCATGCATCGTTGTTCCACAAACCTACGGTGATGTCACTGTTGCCAATATCAAAAACGAGTTGCATCGTATTAAATTCAATTCGGTGCCAAAATAGGCAGAATCAGCCGAGATGGGTATTTTTTTGAGTGATAAACTATATTTGTGGCCGGAATCAGATTTTTTTCTGAAGCGATTTCATTTCCAGTATTGGGATTTGGATCATAATGAGGTGCCTTGCTGCTGGTGACCTGAATTCGTATACAGTGACCGCTTTTAAAAACATTGGCCGTATACATTTGGCTGATGCGAATGGGATAGACTCTTCCAGGTACCATTAATTCCTGCTTGTCAAAACCATTGCGGTACCGCATCCGTAAATATCCAGCATCCATCCCGGTCAGGTTTATTGAACGGCCGTCCGGATAAACATCGGTGAGAGTTATGGCAAAGTCCGTGTCCTTTGCAGTTGAGCTCACAAAAAGTTCTGCAACAATTTCCCCGATCACCTCAGTGTCTTGCTCCATGGGTGCAGATGTAAAAACCAATACATCCTGCCGGCTTTCAATCTCACGCTGATCGTAAGGAAATGATTTTTCATAAGACTTATCCCACAACGGATTTTTTGGGTCAAAAATGAATTGATCCGAGCCCTCTTTTTCTGCAACCGTTTTAATAAGCTTTCCATCATCAGGTGTTGAGGATGCTTTTCCACGGCCATCCAGATAAAAAGAAACCGGTTGCGTACGACTCAATGGCCACTCGGTTTCTGATCGCCAGAAATTTTTTCCCATCACGAAAATACTGACGGGTGGAAGTTTGGATTGCCCGGTTTCACTTTTCATTTGCATGTCAAACCAGTTCAGCAATTCGAAGTCGAAATCAAATCCGGCTGCTTCGCCAAATTCAATTTCCCCGAATTTAGTTTTGCGTGTATTTAAACTGGTGTGATTCCATGGACCCAAAATGAGTCGCGTTTGATTTCTTGCCACATCTGATGCCGCTTCTTTTTTCATTTTATTGAATGCACGGGTTGCTCCTTCCGGGCCATAGGCTGCATCATACCAGCCGCTAAGTAAAAATGCAGGTGCGTTGAAATTTTCAAATTCACTTTCGGCATCGACAAAATCCCACCAGGCCGATTGCTCTGGATGCTTCAGCCATTCAAAATATTCTGGCGCATAATTTTTAAACACCGGCAGTTCGTTCAAAGGCCGATAGTCATACCATTGCCTTCGGTTGCTCTTTTCCCATTCAGCCGATGCTTCCTCATCATCCCAACTTCCAGAGGTATCGTTGGCACGCTTTCGTTTGTCCGGTAAAATATAAGGTGTAAACCAATCGATCCACGGAAGTGAAAAGGCGCCACCGTAATAGAAAAAATGATGACTGCTGATGGGTGTCATTTCCGGTGCAGCCGCTACCAGATGGGGAGGGTTCATCGACATCGCTTGCCACTGCACAATACCCGGATACGATCCCCCGAATGTTCCTACTTTTCCATCGCAAAAATCAGATTGAGCTACCCATTCAATGACATCATACCCATCCTTCTTCTCATTTCGGTACGCTTCAAAATTTCCTTCGCTGCGGTATCGGCCTCGCACATCTACAAGAAATACAACATACCCCCTTTTGGCAGCCTTACGTGGTAATTCGGCATAGCTGTCATAATCATCGACTCCATACGGTGTGCGATAAACAAGAGCCGGAAATTTTCCGGTTTGTGCAGGGCGGTAAACGATAGCACCTAGTTTTATTCCATCCGAAAGCGGAATAAATACTTCCTCGCGAATAATGTTCTGAATGTGCTGTGAAAGCGAGGGCTGAATACTTATTGCGAACAACAAGAGTATGGATGCGATTTGATGGATTCTTTTCATTTTATATCCGATCTATGTTTCTTCAATATCACAAAATTATTTGTGACTCGAAGTACGCTCGTGTAAAATCTGACATTAACGGGTTGGAACCTGTAATAAAGTAATAGATTTAGTCCTGGATTATGAAATCAGGATTGTTTAGTTGGCTCAATGAATACAGGTACGCATTGTGTTTCAGTGCCATCGGGCTGGTCTATTTTTTTAACCTGTTCATTGATGTGATGGAAGCTGATGCTGCGCAATATGCAGCCATCTCTCTTGAAATGTTTCAAACCGGAAATTACCTCGAAGTATATCATCGAGGTGCTGATTATCTTGATAAACCACCGTTGCTCTTTTGGTTAAGCGCCCTTTCTTTTTCCCTTTTTGGCATCAGCAATTTTGCCTACAAGCTGCCCGCTGTATTAATAATTATTCTGGGTATTTATTCCACCTACCGCTTTGCCAAGCTTTGGTATGATCAACAAAAAGCTATCTATGCTGCGCTCATCCTAAGTGCAACCCAGGCGTTCTTTTTAATAACCAATGATGTTCGTACCGATGGTTTGCTCACCGGCTTTGTCATCTTTTCATTGTGGCAGCTTTCCGTTTTTCTCAGAAATAAAAAAATGTTTCATCTGATTGCCGGGGCTGTGGGTGTGGCTTGTGCCATGATGACCAAGGGCCCTCTGGGATTGGTCATTGTTGGCCTGGCATTGGGTGGAGATATGTTGCTAAAGCGCGACTGGAAGTCGATTTTTAAATGGGAGTGGGTTTTGTTTCTTGTTTTTGTTGGCCTCCTGTTGCTTCCGATGTGTTATGGTCTATATCAACAATTCGATCTGCATCCTGAAAAAGAGGTGTACGGACTAAGTGGTCCTTCGGGTTTGCGTTTCTTTTTCTGGACGCAAAGTTTTGGACGCATCACAGGTGAGTTGTATTGGAAAGACAATACCACATTCTTTTATTTCTTTCATACGATCCTGTGGGATTTTCAACCCTGGATTTTATTTATGCTCCCCGCTCTGTGGGTAAAATTCAGAAATTTGATTCAGGCCCGTTTTCTGATTTCGAAAGAAACAGAGTGGCTTACCTTCAGTGGATTTCTTCTTTGCTTCCTTGCGCTTTCTACCTCCGGATATAAACTTCCACATTACATTTTTCCTCTTTTCCCTTTGCTTGCCATCATTGTAGCGGATTTTATTGTTGAGCAATCGAAGTCAGCCAGTACTTTTTTTAACATTTTAGCAAAAGTCCATTTTGGGTTGCTTCACCTTTTTTTTCTGCTTACGCTGATCAGCTTCATTTTCTTTTTCACTCCATCAAGCCTGTTGCTTCCCACGGTAACCGTTATTCTTTTTGTTGTGTTTTGGTTTTGCTGGCTTCGGATCGGTCAGGTCGCTGAGAAAATTATCATCGTTTCCGTCATCGCCATGTTTTCATTTGGACTGACGCTTAGTACGTACTTATACCCAACACTCCTAACCTATCAGGCTGAAAGTGTAGCCGCTAAAGATGTGTACGATAAAAATCTGCCGGATGATGTTTTTAAAGCTTATCGGTCGGCCGGATTTGGTATGGACTTTTATTGGAGAAATGTGGTCCCTTATTCTTCGATTGAAGAGGTCAGAAATTTCAAAAAAGGAACCTTTGTTTTTACTGACCCGGCTGGTATGGAAGAAATTACAAAGGCTGAAAAACTAAACTATAGAATTGTAAAACAGTACGATGATTTTCATGTTGCCAAGCTAAGTATTAAATTCCTGAACCGTAAAACCCGTGATCAGATCATTCAAAAAAAATACCTGCTCGAAAAAATGTAGCTTATGCTAAAGAAACTCTCCATTATTATACCGGCTTTCAATGAAGCCAATACCATTCATCTGATTCTCGATCGGATCGCGGCAGTGGAACTTAGGGATGACATTCAAAAAGAAATAATTATTGTAAACGATTGCTCAACCGATCAAACTGAACTGGCCATCAAAAATATATTGGCGACCACCCCTCTCTTAATGTTCATTACACTGCACATGAAAAAAATCAGGGAAAGGGGGCTGCTCTTCATACCGGAATTGCCAAAGCAACAGGAGAATATCTTGTCATTCAGGATGCCGATCTGGAATATGATCCGCGCGAATACAATCTCTTATTGAAACCCGTTTTGGAAGCCCATGCTGATGTGGTGTATGGCTCGCGATTTATGGGCTCGCACCCTCATCGCATTCTTTTCTTCTGGCACACCATGGGTAATAAGTTTCTGACCTTCCTTTCAAACATGTTCACCAATCTGAACCTCACGGACATGGAGACATGCTACAAAATGTTTCGAACTTCCATCATTCAGGATATTTCCCTGAAGGAAAAGCGGTTTGGATTTGAACCCGAGGTCACCGCCAAAATTTCAAGAGTGCCGAATATCCGGATTTATGAGGTGGGCATCTCGTATTATGGCCGTACCTATGAAGAAGGCAAAAAAATAGGATGGCGCGATGGGGTTCGCGCCATTTATTGTATGGTTAAATATGGTTTACTCCGGCTCTGAAAGCTATTGAGCCATTTGCTGAATTTTACTCAGCGGAATAGAATTAGCCAGTTGTGTGATTTCACTTTCTGATGCTTCTAATAAATTAAAAACGACCAGTGTATTGTTAAGCGGCACCTGAAGCGAGTAGCCTGCTTTTCCGGTTTCACTATTCTCATTCCGATTCAATACCGCTTTATAGCCCTGTACTTTTACTACCTTCTGAGATCCATCTGAAGAATTGCCAACAAACGGCAAAGCGAGAATGGCATTAATGGATGTGATCATGGGTGAATTATTAATGATTTCAATGTCACCTGATTTAGCAGCTTCCCCATAGCTTCGGTGTACAAACAAACCACTGCCTACCCCCATGGCACTTCCCGTAACGTTGTCATCTTTCTCATTAAAATTACGATCGCCCAGTTTAGTGGGGAGTATTTTTAATATTTCCTTTCCAATAGCCATATCCAGGTCGCGCAGCATCTGCTCCATAGCAAAACGAGCATCATTTAGGTTTCCTGAATTATAAGCGCTGCGTGCCGTGGTGAGATTCTTTTCAAACTCCTGACCGTACGAAACAGCCGTTGCTAAAATGAAGATGGGTATAAATAATTTTTTCATTTCTCTTTCGGTTTTACTGTTCTCCTAATTTCGTTTTAATAGAATCGATGTCGATAACATTGGATGCCGTCATCATCTCCTGCTCACTCGCAAAGTTGACGCCTTCATAAACGATCAGTGAAGACTGACCGATGGGCACACTCACTTTGTACCCGCTGGAATCATCATATTCAATTATAGCACGGTATCCCTTAACTTTAATTTGCTTCCAGTTTTGATCGCCTCCGGTGGTTTGACCATATCCACCCGATAAATACATATTGACGGCCGATAGCCACACGGCATTGTTGGCTATTGTTATACCAAACATTTTGTCTTTCCCATCGGTGTAATCACGTTGAATCATTAAACCTGACCAACCCCATCCCATGCTCGCCACCTGATCAGCTTCTGTGTCTTTCTTTAATCCAGTTACGGTTTCGGGTAACGACTTTAAAATTTGATTTCCAATTTCCAGCTCAACACCCAGCATCGCCTGTTGTAATGAATACCGCGCTTCGTTATAACCACTGGATTTGTAAGATGATTCGGCATCGTCCAGGTTTTGTTTTACATCGGGTGGAGTAGTAACTAATCCACCCCCTGAGGTATTTGAGGGATTATTCCCTCCCCGGCCGCTGTTAAAATTGGGATCATTGGGATTCTGCGAGCCACCCTGATTATTGTTCTTTTTGTTGCCAAACAAATTGTCAATCGCTTCGCCTGCTTTCTGCTCTCCCTTATTTTCAACTTTGTTTTAATCGGTTCAGCACCTGGGCATCAACCGATAGGGAAGCAAATACAACTGCACATCCTATCACCAATATCTTTTTCATAATCTTTTATTTCTTATTACAAGTTACGTTTTTTTAGAATTGAATTTCCAATCAATACAAACGAACGGATCAAAAAAGCAATTTGAATACCAAATTCACGTTAAAAAAGAATATTTATCATGTTTTGATTTTATGGGGAAAATCTCAACGAGAGATACTAAATTTAAATAATCATGCGCAACGTATTAACCCTTCTTTTTTGTGTTTATCTATTTTACAGCTGCAAAGAGGTTTCGTATCCCATTCCACAGCCCTCCGGTATAAAAGTAGCCAGTCAAATTCCTAAAAATCTGAGAGGGCAATACCTTCATATCGATTCGGGTGTAGTGCAAACTGAAGATACCTTGGTAATTGAGAATCAGGGATATCACTTTTTATCCAACAAAAGTAAGGAAGAAGAGGATTGGCTTGATCGGGCCTTACTTGGCGATTCTCTTGTGTTGAAGACGCACAAGGGGTATTATTTTTTCAACTTCCAGGTGGAAGATCAATGGACATTACGTGTCGTCAAACAAAACAAGGACGGAAGTATTCAGGTTCTTTCCATTCAACTTGATGGCAACGAGGAAGAAGTAATTGAAAAACTTTCCAAACAATTACCTGTATCCAGGGTAGAAGTTAAAGGTGATACGTTCTATCAAATAAATCCCACACCCTCCCAGCTGATCAATCTGATCGATCAGGGTTTTTTTACGGGCGAGGTGTTCAAGAAAATTAAATAAATTAATTGTTCTTCTTTTTCTTCAACAAGTTTTGAAGTTTGTTTTGCAACTCAGGCGGAACAACCGATTTTGTGCTATCCGTTTTAGTCGAATCGGTTTTATTGGTTCCCAATAGATTCTTCACTAAGCCCTCAGCTTCCGTTCCTTTCGTCAATTGTTCAACCGCTTTCGTGCCTTCCTGCTTTGCCGCTTCGGTTACCGCGGCTTTCACTTGTGATTTTTGCTCATCCATGATAAGTCGTGGCTTAGGATCATTATAAACTCCAGCTAAAGCAATGGTAACGGGTATTTCCGAATTAGGATTTGTACTTCCCGAATATTGATTGACATATCCCTGAAACTGTGAGCCCAGTTTACCAGCCGGTACATTCATCTTCAAGGTGTAATCCAGCGAACCGTCAACACCTGTGCTGCCATTCACTGAAGTTGCATACTCGCCAAACTTCACATTAAACGGAGTGAGATGTATTCGGCCATCCTCAATGGTTGCCGACATGAGAACATCCCGTAGGCTAACCTGATCACTTCCGTCAAGTTTCGTTAATGCAGTAATGCCTGAGACGAGTTTTGATGAACTTCCTGCCATACCCGCCTGAGCTATATTGATCAGTCCATTTCCATTTACTGTGCGAAGATTGGGCATCAGGTCGGGCAACAATTCTCCGGTGATTTTAAAATCGGTATTGAATTTACCCGTCATCAATGCGGCTATCGGTGCGTACGTCTGAACTATGGAGAATGAATTGGCAGCCTGTTGAATCCCCATGTTTTCAATCTTTAATCCAAAGTCATACCTGGCGTGATCAAGGTCGCGAGGATCATAAGTACCGCGAACGACAAAGGCGCCACCAAATAAATTAAAACTCAGACCCTGAAGATTTACAATCCCATCCCTAACCACAATATCACCCGTTGCATTGCTGAATGTCATATCCATCATGCGTGTAGTTGTAATTCGTGAATGTAGAACAACATTAATATTTGCAGGAACGGGTATTACACCATAAGCTGCCGTGTCGACCGTGCTTTCTGATTCCTCTGTTTCTACCATAAACTCATTGAGGTCGAGATAGCTGGATATAAACTTAACATCACCCTGAATGGTGGCATCTGGTGAAAAGGCATAGGCGATGTAGTTACGTACACTTCCTTCTATGGCATAATCGCTTTTTCCTATTTTTCCCGATGTGTTTTTTAATTCGATTTTTCCCGGATCAAATACAAGTTGGGATTGATCTACAGTGACCAGGTACGGCAAATCTTTTGATGTATAGGTAAAGCCCAGTAATGATGCACTTCCACTGGTTGGCATTCGGTCATACCGTCCCGCATCCAAATCGGACATCTTACCTCTGGTTTCAAAGTCAGCTTGCAATTTTCCGGTGAGTGTCATCCCATCAATGGGATAAATCTTCATCATTTTTTCCAAGTCTATTCTTCCATTAACTTTGGCGTGCCACGTGTAGTCTGCCAAATTCTCCAGCTGTAACTCAGCCGTGAACTTTTCACCATCCATCATCATGGTAAAACCGTTGACCTGAATTTTAGTGTCTTCCATTTTACCGGAAGTATTTTTTATCGAAGAGGCGAATGCAAGGTTCTCCAGCGGAATCGGAAACTCCGCTGATTTAACAAATCCATTCTGCAGGGACATGTCCATCGAAATGGCCGGCATAATTTTTTTAATGCTGTCGTACACTCCCTTTACCGTAGCCTGAACGGTATAGTTCCCTTTCATTTCAAGGCCTTCTACCGGAAACATCGTATTGATTTCGGCCAAATTAAGTTTTGCACTAAGTGATCCTTCCATTCGGTAATCGCGAAGGTTTTCGATCAGCATTTTTGCATCAACCGGATTCGAGCCAAAATCGAGATGCAGTTTCTTTAAATCCACAACGGTATTTTCAATAATCCCATCTTTATTATCAACCCATAAATCCATTTGAATATTACTCACGGGTGTTGGCAGATCAGGATATTTAAACATAGCCTCTGAAACCTCTGCTCTTAAATTAAACGCTGGCATCTGTGTGTCAGAATAAATTCCTTTAACCAATCCGCCAAAGGTTAAGTCTCCCTTCGTTTCGATTTGATCAAAATCCTGAGTATACATCCCGGGCACCAGGGAAAGAATGCTTTTAAAGGTATTCTTCGGGGAGCCATAGGTGATATCCATTTCATAGTTGGCATCATTCATTTTAAACCAACCATCAAAGTGAATTCCAAAATCATTGATGAATGCGGTGTTCTCCTTAAAAACATATTTTGCAAAATCCTCACTGATCTCAATAATCATTTCTGCGGATAGGCGCTTATGGCTGATGTATTCTGCCCCATCATAGGAAATGGTCATGGAGTCGGATGAGGTTTTTGTTTTGAGATCAAAAAGCGCTTTCAGAAAAATTTCCACTGCCGGTGTTGATTCATGGTTTTTAAGCTTTAACCCAAACGGTATTGACTTATCATCATAATAAATATCACCATCAACAATCTCCCAATGATTAATTCCAAAGGAGAAGGTAGCGGGTTCCTCCGCTATAGTTACTGTATCAGAAGATGGATACGTTATGTCATAATTGGCCCGGCCGTCTTCTAAAACACGAACATCGATTTGAGGTCTTACGAGGGTAATTCCTTTTATGACCAACTCATCGCCAAATAAGATATCCGTTAGATTAATTTCTACTTCAAGCTGCTCAACAATAAACAACGGGACGGCATCAAATGGAGCCCTGTTAAAAACTCCCATATTATGAATTTCAACCGTAGCGTTTGGAAAATTTTTAAAGACGGTGAGATGGAAATCATCCAGATCAAAAAGTACATCCGCGTTTACTGACTTCGCAATTTCTTCATCTATGGCTTTCTTAATATCATCCTTAAATATCATGGGGATAATAATTCCTGCTGCCACTATAATGGCCAGCAAAATGCCAATACCAATACCTGCTCGCTTCAACACTTTCATAATTGTTTGGATTGAAATATAAAATTACAAAAAAGATAGGCCTGTTTGTAACAACACTAAAGCCACTTTAGCGCCCAGTCGGCAAACCGCTTTGTCCATTTCGTGTAAGGTGGATAAAAAGGGTACGCTGTTGTAAGTCCTTTCGCTGCTTTAGCACCGGCTTTTCATTGGTAAAAGCAAGAAATCCATAATAACCGTGCGATTTTCCAATTCCACTGGCATTAACTCCACCAAAAGGCATTCCCGGGTGTGCAAAATGGATGACACAATCATTTATACAAGTTGTGCCAGAAGAGGTTTCTTTCAGAATCCGCTTTCGGGTTGACTGGCGGTTTGAGAAAATATAAAGAGCCAGGGGTTTTGGCAGTGCATTAACGCGATCAATTATTTCAGCTTCATCTTTATAGGTAAGTACCGGTAAAATAGGACCAAAGATTTCTTCCTCCATGAGTTGACTTTTCCATGATACGTTAGTCAACACATGCGGTGGAAAAAATTTCGATTCAGGATTGATCGTTCCGGAAATATATTCTGTTGCCCCCATCTCTTTTGCATTCTGAAGTAAGGAAGTGAGCCGGTCTACATGTTTGCGTGTGATGATGCGGGCATAATGCGGATTATCCTCTTTGATTCCATCAGGCGCATCAAAAAGATTTTGAATGGCATTTTTTATATGCTGAAGAAATTCATTTTCAATTTCTTCTTTTACCAGAATATAATCGGGTGCCAGGCAGGTCTGGCTGTTGTTAATGAATTTTCCGAATACGATCCGCTTTGCAGCATCCTTTAGGTTTGCCGTTTCGTCAACAATAACAGGTGACTTTCCTCCAAGTTCAAGTGTAACCGATGAAAGGTTTTCTGCGGCAGCTTTCATGACTATTTTACCAACCGGTCCGCTTCCCGTAAAATAAATGTGATCGAACGGAAGTTTGAGTAAAGCTGTTGATTCCTCAATGCCCCCAGACACAACAAATACTTCATCCTGATCAAAAATTTCGTTTACAAGATCTACGATGAGTTCCGTAGTATGTGTCGAAACCTCCGAGGGTTTTAAAATTGCTGTGTTGCCAGCGCCAGACAATATGCTAGCGGACGCAGACATAACTGCATTGGAAAATTCCAGGGTGAAATAATCAGGCAAACACCTTTTGGTTCGTACCAGATATCCAGAGCTGTGCCTAAAAACTCTAAAGGTGTATCTATTTTTTTGTGTTTCGTCCATCGCTTCACATTTTTGATAATGTGATTAATGGCACTGACCGTAGTGTAAATTTCGTTTGAATC
>JAAUQD010000145.1 GCA_012032815.1 Flammeovirgaceae bacterium | reverse complement strand
GGGCTTTTTTGAAGAATTAATGCCGCAATATAGGAATTAGTAACATGAACTTTTTATAAAACATCCTCTTCTCCATCAATCGATTTAAATTCCGAATTAGTAGTTGAGAGAAGTGATCCATTGATAGGCGTGTCAGTCAGTTAAAGACGTTCGATTTCGCTCCTCTTTCATTTTCAGGATTCGCTCCTGGAGCAACTTCACTTCTCACCTTCAATAAAAAAACCCCGACTCTAGTCGGGGTCGCTCAAGTTGCACTTAACTCGAAGCCTTGCCAACAAAAAATCCCGCTATTGCGGGATTTTGCTTTTGACTTTGCAGAGGAGGAGGGATTCGAACCCCCGGACCGCGTAAACGGTCTCCGGTTTTCAAGACCGGTGCAATAAACCACTCTACCACTCCTCTAAATTACCTATCCAAAATTTTCGAGTCGCAAAAGTAATTGTTTGATCAGTTCCCACCAACTCTATTCCACCATTTTGAGTTGTTCCATTCTTTTTGTTCTCTTGTGACTGTCGACAGCCTCAAATTTTCTACCCTGATGAAGACTGGCATTGATCTCATATCCAAAAAGCAAGATTATTGTGAGCAACTGAATCCATATCATGAGTGCAATGAGTACACCGATCGATCCATATACTTTATTGTATGTTCCAAAATTGGTTATGTAATACGAAAACCCATATGAAACGGCCAGGCAGGCAAAGGTTGAAAACGTGGAGCCTATAGAAAAGAACCTCCAGTTGTAATGAATGGCCGGACCGAAATAAAAAATAGACGAAATAGCTATGAAAAACATGATGAAGATGACAACAAAGCGTAACGTTAGAATTACATAAAGGGTGTACTGATCCCAACTGATTTGTCTAAAGTCAGACAGGTTTTGTGAAATGTAGTCGATGGTAATTTGCCCAACTACCAAAAGGGTTATCGAAAGGAATACAACAGCGGCAAGCATGAAAGTAAGCCCAATGGCCGTCAATCTCATTTTGAAAACGTTTCGCTTCTCAACCGTCTTATAGCACGCATTAAACGCACTCATCAATGACATCATACCATTTGTTGAAAGGAAAAGAGCGAAAAAAAACCCGAATGTCAACAATCCTCCTCGCTGGTTATGCACAATATCTTCGATGGTAGTTGATACGGCTTCCTCCATTTTTCCAGGCAATATCGTTTTTATAAATTCTATGATGGCCTCATTATTTATAGTTGGAAAATACGTGGAGATGTATGGAATAAGTGTAAATACAAAAATGATGGCTGGAAAAATTGCCAGTATAAAATTGAAGCTTACCCCATTGGCTCTCGTTACAATTTCATTCTCCTGAATATTCTTACCAAATATTTTCAGTAATCGATAAAGGCTTACGTCCTCGTATTTCTTAAAACGAATACTTTTTAACCAATCGCGGGTTAATCGGACCGATGGAAATTTAAGTATGAATCTTCGTGCTCTTACTTTCATTTAAAAAATCGCTCAAGTACTTTATCAAATGCCTGGGGTGGTCGGCAAGGGCGGTTCGTTTCTTTGTTTACAAAAGCAAGTTTCGTTTCACCCTGATGAATTAGGGCACCTTGTTCATTATAAATGTCATAGTTAAAAGTAATCCGTACCGATGGTTTTTCCAGGATCGTGGTTACTACTTTTAACAATTCATCATAATAGGCAGGGGCAATAAATTTTGAATGATTTTCTAATACTGGCATGATGACTCCCATCTCTTCCAACTCCCGATATGTTAATCCAAGTTGCCGTAAACTTTCCACTCGCGCTACCTCATAGTACATCGCATAATTGCCATAATACATATACCCCATCTGGTCGGTTTCACCGTATCGAACACGGATAAAAGTTTCTGATGTATACATTACCCGGATTTTTTGGCCACCCTGGCTTTGCGCTGTTCAACGGTCAATGCCTGCTGATATTTTCTGGCATTTTGTAAATGCGTGTTGAGGTTTGAAGAGAAGTTATGATAACCGGAAAAGTCCTCTCTGGCACACATATAAATATAGTTGTGCTTTTCATAATTGAGCACAGCATCAATCATTGCTATTTGTGGCATATTGATGGGTCCCGGAGGAAGGCCCACGTATTTATATGTATTGTAGGGCGATTCGACTTCTTTATGTTCATTGAGCACACGTTTTATAGTAAAATCTCCCAGAGCATATACCAACGTTGGATCAGCCTGAAGCGCAATATTCTTTTTAAGTCGGTTGATGTATAGCCCGGCTATTGTTGGCGCTTCCTCCTCTTTGGCCATCTCAGCCTGAACGATGCTGGCCAAAACAGATACCTCGACAGGCGTAAGTCCAATTACTTTTGATTTCTGAATTCTTTCTTCATTCCAAAAAGATTCATACTCCCAAATCAGCCTGTCCATTAACTCCTCAGAAGTAATGTCATAAAAGATTTCATAGGTATTGGGGATAAAAAGAGCCAATAAATTATCCTTATTAAAACCCAATTGATTGGTTAATGCAAATTTGTTTAACTCATCGGTAAGTTCTGAAGGTTTGACTGCCAGGTTTTTTGCAATTCGGTCCGTCACATCAGTTACATATCGGGCATAACTATAGGTTACATTCACCGGCTCCTGCTTTCCTGCTTTGAGCACTTCAATCGCCTCAAGGTTGTTCATGTTTCGAAGTAACACATACCGCCCGGGGCGAATCCGTTGATCATAGTCATACAATCTTGCTAAAAAACTGAAAGAAACAATATCGTTTACCACCTCGCCTTTAATGAACTGACTTTGGAGTTGTGAAAACGTAGTGCCTTTTTCAATAAGTATGATACTGCTTTCCCGATCAACTAAAATATTAGGTGTAAAACAGATTTGATATCCATAAAATGTAAATGTGATCAGTAAGATCGAGCTTACCAGAAACAAGATCAGTTTTCTCTTCTTTAATTGCATGACTTAAATTAATCACTCCAAAAATACAAAAATGAGAATTCACTCATTGGGTTTACTAAGATTGGATAATTTTGGACTAAATGTCAGCCCAGTTTCTCAAAATACATCCAATAAATCCTGAATTAAGAAAAGTCAGGCAAGTTGTTGAATTACTTAAAAATGGCGGCATCGTCATTTATCCTACTGATACCATTTATGGGATAGGATGCGACCTGATGAACAGGAAAGGAGTTGAAAAATTGTGCCATGTGATTGATGTCAAGCCGCAAAAATTGAACCTGTCCTTTATCTGCAGCGATCTGCGCGAAATCTCCCGGTATACCGGCGTATCGATAACAATGTGTTTAAAATTCTTAAACGCTCCCTTCCGGGACCTTTTACATATATCCTGGAAGCAAGTAATGAAGTACCCAAAATTTTGAAGATCACGAAAAAGACAGTTGGGGTACGAGTGCCTGATAACCGGATTGCTCTTGAACTTGTACTCGCATTGGGAAACCCGATTATCAATTCAAGTATTAAAAATGAAGATGAAATCCGGGAGTATACCACTGACCCCGAAGAAATTTTTGAGGAGTTTAAATACAAAGTTGATGCAGTCATCGATGGAGGGGCAGGAAAAAATATTCCGTCAACTGTAGTCGATTTCAGCAGCGGACCTACCCCTTATATAATAAGACAGGGGCTTGGCGAGTTTGAACGCTACCTATGAACCGGCTAGTTATTGAGCCGCATTATTTCCCATCATTGGAATTTTTTTGTGCAATACTTTCTGCAGAACAAATCATTTTTGAAAAAAATGAGCACTACGTCAAGCAGAGTTATCGCAATCGCTGCTACATTAATACCAATCAGGGGCCGCTCAAGCTCGTAGTGCCAGTAATTCATGAGCCTGACAATAAAACTCCTTTCCACATGGTTCGAATTGATTACTCAAAAAATTGGATTCATCATCACTGGCAATCCATCCAAACCGCATATGGAAAAGCACCCTTCTTTGAATTCTACTGTGAAGAAATAAAACACGTGCTTCAACAGAATTTTGAAAAGTTATATGAATTAAACATTCATTTGCTGTCATTATGTCTCAAGTGGCTTGGTGTTGAAAGTCAGTTTTCGGAAACTGTGTCGTACGAAAAAGTATTTGCTTCAGGTGTTGAAGACTTCCGATCGGTTATTTCTCCAAAAATACCTTATTCTGGACGATCTATTTATAGGAGTGTGCCCTACGCTCAGGTATTTGGCAACAAGTTTGCCCCTAACCTAAGCTTTCTTGATTTGCTGTTTGGTGAGGGGCCGCGCTCCCTCGATATACTGATGGCATCAAAAAAGGGTGAACAATTAAAAATAGAAATTGTTTTTAAATGATTAACGGGTTACCTTACTTCGTTGAAGGTGCTCAATATTAGTTTTTGAATTATATTATTGAATACTATACATTTACATAAAGTACTTCTGTATGGAAGCTAAATTTTCAAACCGTGTGAAAGAAGTGATCTCACTGAGCCGCGAGGAAGCGTTACGCCTGGGGCATGACTATATAGGCACTGAACATTTGTTGCTGGGAATGATTCGCGAAGGCGAAGGTGTGGCCGTGGGACTAATGAAAAAATTGGGTGTCCCCCTGGATGAATTACGGGGAGATATTGAAAAAGCTTCTAAAGGCACAGCATCTCATGATGTAAAAAATCTCGCCAACATTCCCCTGACGAGGGCCTCCGAGAAAGTACTCAAAATAACATACCTCGAAGCCAAGATATTTAAAGCTCAGCTTATCGGTACCGAACATTTGTTGCTCTCCATTCTGCGCGATCCCGATAATCTTGCCACACAAGTATTAAACAAATTTGATGTAGCTTACGATGTGGTTAAAGAAATGCTCGAATATCAGGCTGAACAACCCTCTGCTGCCTCAGATACGGATGATCCGGATGAAGACTCATCCAAGATTTTTGGCAGCTCGGGATCAGGAACAGGTAAGGAAAAGAAAGGGTCAGAAAAATCGCGCACTCCCGTGCTTGATAATTTCGGCCGCGACCTGACAAAACTTGCCGAAGACAATAAACTCGATCCTATTGTAGGGAGGGAAAAAGAAATTGAACGTGTTGCTCAAATCTTGAGCAGGCGCAAAAAAAATAATCCCATTCTCATTGGCGAACCTGGTGTAGGTAAAACAGCCATCGCTGAAGGCCTTGCCTTGCGAATCATTCAAAAGAAAGTAGCCCGCGTTTTGTTTGGCAAGCGGGTAGTAACCCTTGATCTGGCTTCACTGGTGGCGGGAACAAAATACCGCGGTCAGTTTGAAGAGCGGATGAAAGCGGTAATGAATGAGCTGGAAAAATCGAAAGATGTAATCTTATTCATAGACGAACTTCATACGATTGTCGGTGCGGGTGGTGCATCGGGTTCTTTGGATGCCTCTAACATGTTTAAGCCAGCACTGTCTCGCGGTGAGATTCAATGTATAGGAGCTACTACGTTGGATGAATACCGTCAGTACATCGAAAAGGATGGAGCACTTGCCAGAAGATTTCAAATGGTAATGGTGGATTCAACTACCGTGGAAGAAACTATACAGATTCTGGATAACATTAAAGAGAAGTATGAAGAGCATCATCATGTTGTTTATACCAAAGAAGCTATCGAATCCTGTGTAAAACTTTCTGACCGCTACATCAGCGATCGGTTTTTGCCGGATAAAGCCATCGATGTGTTGGATGAAGCCGGAGCGCGCGTACACATCAATAACATCCATGTTCCTGAAGACATTCTGAAGTTTGAAGAAGCGATTGAAGATGTGAAAAAAGAGAAGAACCGGGTTGTGAAGAGTCAAAAATATGAAGAGGCTGCACAACTCCGGGACAAAGAGAAAAAGCTGATTGAACAGCTGGAGCTGGCCAAAGTAAAGTGGGAGGAAAAAACAAAGACTGAAAAATACACGGTAAGCGAAGATAACGTGGCTGATGTTATCGCCATGATGACCGGCATACCCACTAAGCGGATAGCGCAAAAAGAAAGTAACAAACTTCTGGGGATGACGGATGAACTCAGTGGACGGGTAATTGGTCAGGAGGATGCCATTAAAAAACTTAGCAAAGCTATTCAGCGCACCCGAGTTGGACTGAAGGATCCTCGAAAACCAA
>JAAUQD010000144.1 GCA_012032815.1 Flammeovirgaceae bacterium | reverse complement strand
TGAGGTCTTTTTGTTTTCGGTTGATGTTGTAGGCACACACTTCAAGACCTGTAAAGAGCATAGTTTGCCGCAAAACTCCCTGTTCTTCACTTAGCTTGTTTATCATCTCAATGGCTTCACCGTCAAACGTGAGTCCCAACTTCTCGCCATAGGCCTTGTTGGTGAGTGAATTGGTAATGATCTCATAAAAGCCATTGCCAGCCAGCATTTCTCCAATTGTCCTTCTGAATTTATCCGGATCTTTTTCTGGAAACTCAGCGAGATAATCGGTTGAGGCGGTCTCCGACAACTCCACGTTATTAAAACCATAAATGCGCAGAATTTCCTCAATCACATCGGCCTCCTGCAATACATCCACACGATATGGAGGAATGGACACGGTAAAAGAACTCTCTTTTTTTGATGTGATCTGAATGTCCAGTTTCCTGAGAATTGAAAAGATTTCCGTTCGGGGAATCACTTTACCAATTAGCCGGTCGATATTCTTGTTTTTAACATCGATTTCTTTATTTAAAATTTCAGTAGGATAGACGTCTTCAATTTCTGAAGAAATTTGTCCTCCGGCTATTTCTTTAATAAGCAGAGCAGCTCTTTTCAAGGCTGTAACTGTAATCAACGGATCCGCACCCCGTTCAAACCTGAATGAGGCATCGGTTTTGAGTTGATGATGTTGTGCTGTTTTTCGGATATAATCCATTGAAAAATAAGCACTTTCCAGAAAAATGTTTTTCGTTTTATTGCTGATCCCTGATGCTATACCCCCAAAGACGCCTGCAATACACATTGGCTCCTCTCCGTTACAAATCATCAGGTCAAAGTCTTTTAGTTTTCTGTCCTTCTCATCCAGTGTTTTGAAAACGGTTCCTTCTTTAATGTTTTTACAACAACTTTTCCTCCGGTGATCTGATCGGCATCAAAAGCATGGAGTGGCTGACCCATTTCATGACATACAAAGTTGGTGATATCCACGATGTTGTTGATGGGAGTGAGGCCAATGGATTTCAGGCGGTTCTTCAACCAGTCGGGTGACTCTTTTACTGAAATACCGGAGATAGTCACCGCGGAATACCGCGGGCAAGCGTCCTCATTTTCAACCTCTACCGGAATTGTAAGCTTCGTATTATCCACATTGAAATGATCAACGCTGGGCCATTTAATGTTCAGGTCTTTAACGGCTTTAATATCCCTGGCCACACCAAGATGCGAAGCTGCATCAGCCCGATTTGGGGTCAGCCCAATTTCATAAACAAAATCGGAATAAACATTAAAATACTCGGAAGCTGGGGTACCATTGCGAAGTTGAGTCTCAAGTACCATTATGCCGGCATGGCTTAAACCAATTCCAACCTCATCTTCTGCACAAATCATCCCTTCAGAAACCTCACCTCGTATTTTTGTTGACTTAATGGAAATCGATTCCCCTTTAATCGGGAAATGGTAGATCCGGGAAGAGCCACTACTACTTTTTGACCTTTGGCCACGTTTGGAGCACCACATACAATATGCAAAGCCTGGGTTTGCCCTGCGTCAATGGTGGTCACTTTTAGCTTATCGGCATTAAGATGTTTTTCACAAGCGAGCACTTCGCCAATAACCACACCTTCCAATCCCCCCTTCACCGACTCATAAGATTCGATTGCTTCAACCTCCAGACCCGTGGACGTAAGAAGTTGGCCCAGTTCCTCAGGTGTTTCGTTAAAATCGATGTATTGCTTAAGCCAGTTGTACGAAATTTTCATCCATGAACGATAAGGGCCAAAAATAGGATTTTTTACCGATGAGGCTTAGTTGGGCATTCAGAAAATCCTGAATCAAAAGCGGTTTTAATTATTGTCGATATGATTTCTCACCTGCCTTTATTTCAACTTCTAAAATATTTTCACGAGGAGGAAGGGGACAAGAATAGGTTTCTGAGTATGCACAGTACGGGTTATAGCTTTCATTAAAATCTAAAAGAATAGATTGACTGCCTGGTGTTTTCTTTACATCCAGGTAGCGACCTGCTCCGTATGTTTCGTTGGCACTTGTACCATCAGCAAAGGCTAAAAACAATTGACCTCTGTAGGGCCCGGTATCCAGAATTTCAAGAATGAGCAATCGGTTGTGAATGCCATCAAGGTCAAACTCAGCATGCGCGTACTCTGTATATTTTTGCTCAAGACCATCACTTGTCCCGAGGGTGACTACCTTCTTGTTTTCAACCGGAATCAGCTTGGCATTAATCCGATATTTTAAATCAGGAGGAAAATAATTTAGTCCCGAAAAAGTTGAATCGTTGACAAAAGGTGAGCCCTCATTGTTTTTCATGAAGAGATCTTTTTGTTCCCGTTCTTTAGTCAATACGGCATCGTATTCTTCGTTGCTTTGTCCTCCTGAAAGGGAATACAGGACAACCGCCACAATAACGGCTATAATGACAATGAAAATTATACTTGATGATTTCATGACATCAGATTAATCCTTCATCGGCAAAACTAAAATATTTTGTTCCGGCAACGATCAGATGATCGATCAGTTGAACTTCAAGCATTTTTCCAGACTCTTTAATCTTTCTTGTAAGCTCGATATCGCTCTGGCTGGCCGTTAGGTTTCCTGAAGGGTGATTGTGAATGAGAATTATTCCACTGGCGGTATTTTCTAATGCTTCTCTAAATATTCTTTTGGGATCGGCAACTGTTCCTGAAACTCCGCCATCGCTGATTCGCTTCTTTCGTATCAGGTTGTTGGCCCGGTTCAGCATAATGATCCAGAACTCTTCATACTGAAGATCCATCAGATCGCGATGAATAATTTCAAAGGCGGCTTGAGAGCTGGTGATTTTTGGTTTGGAAGGAATAGATACTTCCTTACGCCTGCGGCCCAATTCTAACGCTGCTATGATGGTGATGGCTTTGGCTTCACCAATTCCTTTCACCTTCATGAGATCTTTAACGGTGAGTTTGCCAAGATTCTCAATACTGTTATCCACCGATTTTAAAATGAGGCGTGATACTTCCACGGCTGAAAGTGTAGGTGTACCTGAACCTATTAGTATGGCAATGAGCTCCGCTTCCGACAGGGCTGAAGTTCCTTTCATGAGGAGCTTCTCGCGAGGTCTGTCTTCAGGCGACCAATCTTTAATTTTCGATGGTTTTTGTTCGGGAGTCACGAGGTGAAGATACAAAGAGCCAATATGCCTCTAAAATAAAAAACCCTCCCTGTAGCCAGGAAGGGAAAATAAAATGTCGTTTTGAAGACTTATGACAGCTTATTGACGTGTTTCGTCAATTTTGATTTTTGGTTAGCTGCATTTTTTCTGTGGATAATGTTCTTCTTGGCCAGCTTATCCAACATACCGCTCACCTGTTTTAACAGGACTTCTGCTTCATCCTTTTTGGTAGCTTCCTTCAATTTCTTGATGTACGTACGTGCTGTTTTATGCTGATACTTGTTTAAAACACGTCTTTTTTCGTTGGCGCGAATTCTTTTCTCTGCTGACTTATGGTTTGCCATATCTGGTTTTTAAAAATAGGAGTGCAAAGGTAAAATCTATACGGGTATTAGCCAAATAAATCCGGGAATTGGTCGGTAAGCTTTTTTCAGCCGTTTTTCATCCTTCATCAAGGAGTTATAAATTCAAGGTATGAATTGGAAACTGCTGATTTGGCTTGTTTTGGGCTGTATTTTAACCTCTTTTCTATGGGGCTTTTTCGGTCACCGCAAAATTGTCTATCTGGCCGTATTTACACTGCCAGTTGAGATGTCCGGTTTTTATAAGAAAAATATTCATGACTTATCAGAGATAGCGATTAACCCGGATCGAAGGAGGTATGCCATACCCGAGGAAGCGCCCCGGCATTACATCGACATTGAAGACTATGGCGACAGCGCTTTGTACAAGTTACCACGATACTGGAACGAAGTCTTGCAAATGATCCCTGAAGATTCGCTGAATGAACGGGGCATTGTTCCCTGGCACATTGTAACCATGTACTATTTCCTCAGAGACGCCATGATGGTGCGTGATCCTGAAAAAATAATTCAATATTCATCTGAGCTGTCGCATTATATAGCCGATGCGCACGTACCGTTGCACACAACGCGCAACTATGACGGGCAACTCACCGGCCAAAAAGGAATTCATGCCTTTTGGGAGTCGCGATTGCCGGAATTGTTTTTTGACGACTATGATTTTTTGTTGGCAAAGCAGAGCATATTAAAAATGTTCAACTGGCTGCCTGGCGTGCTGTGACCCATGCGCATATGGCGTTGGATTCGGTGTTGCAAATAGAGCGTGATGTTTCTGAGACTATGGGAGAAAAAAAATATGCGTTTGAATCGAAAGGTAACCAGACTATTAAGGTGTACTCCGTTGAGTTTTCAAAAGCCTATCACGAGAAGATGGCCGGTATGGTAGAACGGCAAATGCGGGCGAGTGTAAAAATGACAGGCGACTTTTGGTATACGGCCTGGGTGGATGCCGGGCAGCCGGATTTAGCGGAGTTGATGAACTACAAACCAACGGATGAGGAGATTGCAGGGCGAAAAGAAGAACTTAAAAAGTGGAAAGAACAACGACTTAAATCCAGGGAGCACGAGAATGAAATCAATTGATTGATTTGCGAAAAATAATCAACAATAATGTGTATAAAGAGTTGATTATCTCTGCGAAATTGCAAAAATTACAATCAATTAACCCCTTGAAAACTATGAGCTTCTTTTCTAACCCAAACCGGATACCCGAAAACTACGGACTTCGCATTGCGGGAGGTCTGATAGCCTACTTTTTAATTATGCAGGTTTTGGGCCTGTCGCATCATGTAGAACTTCGGTTACTCAATCTTTTGATATTGGTTGCCGGAATTTATTACGCGCTCAAGAAATTTAAGCAAACCCATGCCGATCATTTGAATTATTTCCGGGCATTAGTTACGGGTGTAGCCACGTCAACGGTGGCGTCACTGGTATTTGCCCTTTTTATGTTCTTATACATGCAAGTAGATGCTACACTAATGGAATCCATTTCTGAAAACGAACCGATGGGCCATCATCTTAATCCTTATATGGCTTCATTCATCATTGCGTTGGAAGGCGTGTTCTCAGGATTGCTGGTCACGTTTGTTCTCATTAATTGGGTGCAGACGGATGGCGTGAATGAAGCGTAGTTTTTCGTTTTTTGTTTAGCATTTTCCTAGTTATAGGAATTAGTAAATTGCGCTTGTATTAATTTTAATTCAATATGCGCAATCCAAAAATCCCACACGAACTATTTGTTACTAACCGAAAACGTCTTGTAAAAGAACTCTCTCCCGGTGCTCTTGCCGTGCTCAACTCCAATGACATCATGCCTACTAATGCGGATGGTACCATGATGTTTAGGCAGAACAGTGATTTATTTTATCTGTCGGGCATCAACCAGGAGGAAAGCCGGCTGGTGATATGCCCTGACTTTCCCGATAAGAAGATGCGCGAAATATTATTTCTACGAGAGCCAAACGAGCTTATGGAAAAGTGGGAGGGACATAAATTCACCAAAGATGAAGCGAAAGAGGTGTCGGGTGTAGAAACCGTGATGTGGCTGAGTGACTTTAACAAGCAGTTCCATCATATGATGGCCATGGGTGGCGTGAAGTCAGTGTACTTAAATACCAATGAACATTACCGAAGCGATGTGGTGGTGCAAACACGCGATGCACGGTTTATCGAATGGTGCAAGAGTGTGTACCCCCTTCATACCTACGATCGGCTGGCACCGGTAATGGCCAAACTTCGCACCATCAAACAAAAGCAGGAGATTGATTTACTGCAAAAGGCGTGCGACATCACCAACAAAGGATTTAAACGAGTTCTGAAGTTTGTGAAGCCTGGCGTGAAAGAGTATGAAATTGAAGCGGAATACCTGCATGAGTTCGTTCGTCATGGTTCAAAGGGTTTTGCCTACAGTCCCATCATCGCGTCTGGAGCTAACAATTGCGTATTGCACTACATTGAGAATAGCAGGCCATGTAAATCGGGGGATCTCCTGTTGCTGGATGTAGGCGCTGAGTATGGAAATTACAACGCGGATTTAACGCGCACTATTCCTGTGAATGGAAAATTCAC
>JAAUQD010000143.1 GCA_012032815.1 Flammeovirgaceae bacterium | reverse complement strand
GGGTTGGATAACGCAATATGGTGCTGCTGAAAATAGTACGTCACTGCACGATACATTGCACCCGAATCAATATAACGGTAACCCAAAATTCTGGCTACCTCCTTTGCAGTCGTACTTTTCCGCATGCAGAATATCCATCGATAGCTACAATAATCTTCCTCACCTTCAGCAATCTTTAAGCGGGCACGGAATTGGTTTGCCGGGTTTTAATTTCTTATTGGTGGTGTGGCGATTTGATGCGCACGAGGTGATCAACAGGACGATCGAAAAAAAATAACAATCCAACGCATTCGTGATCTCATACTGTCAAAAGTAGAACATTAGCAACGGAAATGAAACGGCTACTCGACCTTAGATTGATAACTCATTCTAAAACCAATTTTGGATCCAGCACCTAACTCCTGAGTTTTTTCCAGCTTTTGATTGAGCGTAATGAATTGAACTTGAGGGAAAGGTGGGGCCATTAAATCATTTTCGATGGCTACGGTCAGGGCCAGCTTAACTACAATGTTCAAATCTGTAGTGGAAATTGGAACCTGAGAAATTGTGTTGTATAAAAATGAAAGTTGACCTTCGCCTTCAATTAAAAATCTTCCCTCATGGTTGATCAATACGCGAGCAACAAGATATCCCGGATCATTGATACGATTGAACTTAACGGAATCAGACATGAAATTATAGATCATGATTTGTCCGAAATACCGGTTAATATCGCGCTCCATCACATAAGGATCTTTCATAACGCCATGCGTCTCATCAAAGGTTACAATATTGGTGTGAAGGACAAACACCAACAGATCTCCGGCTAATTTTACATGAAACTCATGTTCATTCACTTCCTCAAAGGAAACGGTTACATCACCATCATCCGGGTGCATTTTCTTTGCCAATTCATTAACCACCCGCATCGATTCATGCTGAAGTTGCTGAAATGCTGTCAGAAGCTTTTTATAGGTGATCTGCTTTGCATTGGACTTATTCTCTAAAAGAACTTTTATATGCTCAAGGGGGTCCTGCTGGGTCATCTTTATTAGATTAATTTCGTATACGATAAAAGTACTGTAAATTGTTAAAAAAAGACCGTATGAAAACCAAACAGGAAGGAAAAGCTGAAAAATTTTTAACCGATTTTGGGAAAAAACTGGACCAGTTTATGATTGAACTTAAAGATGCCGGAAACCGACTTGAAGTCGACTTTCAAAAAAATATGAGGAGCTTAAAGTTACGGCAGAACGAATAAAAGCCGAAGCTAAAGATAAGGAGCGTTGGAAAGAAGTTGAAACCGACCTGAAAAAAGCCGGGGAAGAACTTGAAAATGCTTTCAAATCTGCCTTTAAGAAAAGAACCTGATTTTAAACTTGTACTGACTTCCAGGTTCCTTTCGGAAAGATAAATAGATACCAGAGCCAACAGCGACTCGGCAATGATTACCGCCCAGAAAGTTCCTGCCGGTCCGAGACCAATATAGATAGCCAGGAAATATGCGAGCGGAATCTGAAAAATCCAGAATGCAAAAAAGTTTAGAATAGTTGGCGTTCTTGTATCTCCTGCACCATTAAACGATTGGGTCACTACCATTCCGTAGGCATAGAAAACATATCCCGCACTGATGATCTGCAAACATTGAGTACCGATGCGTATTACTTCTGCGTCATCTGTAAAGTATCGGATGATCGGACCGGCCAGCGACATGAACGTGATGGTCACCAACACCATAAATATCATATTGAAAAATCCTGTACGCCAAACTGATTTTTCTGCCCGATCAGGTTGACCGGCACCCAGGTTTTGACCTACTAATGTGGCCGCTGCATTAGCCATGCCCCATGCAGGAAGAATCGCAAAAATAATTACCCGTATGGCAATGGTGTATCCTGCCAATGCAGAACTACCAAATGTGGCCATGATTTTCATCAGAAAAATCCAGCTTGACGAAGCAATAATGAATTGACCCGTTCCTCCGGCAGAAACTTCAACGAGTCTACGAATGATCGTAAAGTCGAGACCCATGTTGCTGATATTAATCTTGATGAGTCCCTTCCCCCAGATCAGATGATACAATTGATACATCACTCCAACGCCCCTGCCGATTGTAGTGGCTATGCCTGCTCCTTCAATTCCAAAACCGGGTATTATCCAAAAACCAAAAATCAATAATGGATCAAGAACAATGTTTAATGAATTTGAAATCAACAAAGCCCGCATGGCCAGTGAAGCATCACCGGCACCACGAAAGACTGCATTGATTAAGAACAACAGCATGATGGTGATGTTACCTCCGAAGATCCATTTCGTATACGATACTCCCTGTGTAATTACATCTTCAGTTGCGCCCATCATACGGAGTAATTCATCGGCATAAATGATTCCGCCAATACTGACCAGAACGGAAAGACTCAGCGCCAGATAAATGGCCTGCATGCCTGTCAATGATGCCGCTGCTGTATTTTTTTCTCCAACGCGTCTGGCTACAAGTGCTGTTGCACCCATACTCAACCCGATGGCAACAGAATACACGATGGTTAACATGGATTCTGTCAGCCCCACGGTAGCTACCGCATTGATACCAAGCCTACTGACAAAGAAAACGTCAACAATCGCAAATAATGATTCCATTAACATCTCCAGGATCATCGGAATGGACAATAATATAATGGCGCGATCAATACTTCCGGAAGTGTAATCCTGCTGATCGCCCTTAATAGCTTGTTTAAATAAGGTAAAAAGGGAGCGTGTTTTTAAAATAAATGACATGCCTATGGATTTTTAATTCAGAAATAATAAAAGAGTGATTAGGTTTCACTCACACCAAACAAAATGACTACATGAATTGCAGTCAGTAGTTTATTCAGAGTATTACTTTCATAGGCTAAAACTAAATCCGTTTTGGATTAAGTAAAGATGTTAAAAAAAATTGATATGTAAAATAGCGGATGTCTCTAGAAGATTCTTCTCCACAGTTCTTGCGTCCGATACAAGTCTTTAGGCTTGACTTTAATAAGCTCCATTAAAAATTCTATTTTTTGTGGTGATTTAATTTTTAGGGCTTCGACAACCAAAGAAATATCAGTCAGGACATTCCTTTGATCTTCCGTTAACTTTCCGGGCTTTCCGGCTTTCTGAATGAAATTACCAACACTTACTTTCACACCTTTGGCCCTGTCGTTGCTAAATTTTTCAGCAAACATTGCTGTGATTATTTCACTTATCTCTGAAGCCGACAATGTCACTTCTTCGCTAAAAGATAACTCCATATTTGATTCGGTGAATTTGGTGAGTGTTTTATAGCTGCTCCTATAATTATTTTTGGAATTGATTTTCTTCCATTCCAAATCGGCCAGCCTTCTAAGTTTTTTATCCTGAGGTCTGAAGCCAAGTTTATAATAAAACCAAAAGGCTCCCGTTTTTATTCCTTCCGGTGACCCTTCACCGTACTGAGAGGGTTCAAGTTCGAAATAACTAAGATCAAAGACTTGCTTATAAACTCTCAATAATTGAGCGAGCATAATGATGATTCGCCTCCACGCATGTAGTCGAAAATGTGAATTCCAAATAATGATCGCTTCCCAAAAACCCATCCTCCTCCATACGCTGCTGGTAGTCCATTTTTAATACGGTGTACCCCACATAGGATTCCAACGGAAATTGTCGCTTCGGCTGCATTCCATAAATGGCAATCGATAGTCCACGCTCCAATTCAAAGTACCGCAAGGATTTCTCATCCAAATAAGTTACAGGATCAGTCTCTCGCTGGAACATATTCAGCGAGTGTTTGATTACGCCAACCAATTCCTTCTTTGCTTTAGGAATTAGTCTTTTAGGAGCTGGTATCTTTTTATAAATGATATCTTCCGAAACTATTTTCTTCTTCAGTGTAGCGTGTAGAAAAGGTTTCGCAACAGGAAGCCGATTGAAGAGTTTGGAATAAGACTTTGTTTTTGGTGTAATCCGGAATAACATTTCGAGCGAATCAAAAAAATAGTCTTTAATCTTTGGTAGATTTTCCAATTGATCAAATTGCGAAACAATAAATCGTATTTCATTTTTTTTATCGATTCTAAGTTTTGTAAGTAATTCCTCATAATTATATCCGGCCGAAGTTATATCTCCTTCTGTAGGTGGTAATGTAAAATTCAAAACATCATTTAATGTTAACGTAGATGGCCCAACCGATTCTATACTGATCTCAAGGTTATTTTCCTTGATCATCCAATTTGCGAGGTCATGCGACATGGTGAAAATAGATGGTGTAAAGGGCAGGCCCGTGTTGGCTAGTTTCTCACCATCCCGCTGTGAAAGCTGAAGACAGAATTTTGCAATCTGGGCGCAAGCTTGTTCAGCCAGCTTTAAAATTTCTTGATTCGGTGGATGCGCAATCAAAAAGAGCAAGCCAAGCTGATAGTCGGTCAGACCTTTTGGCGATAGTTTTTTAGATAAGAACTCTACCAACAATTGTTTAAGTGCCGTCCCAGATTGAGACGAGGGTTTTGAAATAAATTGATGGACTTGCCTGGCAAAAGAAAATTCCATTATACAAGCAAGCTAGTTCAAAGACCGGCAATTTTGAAAATTATAGGAATCACCATTCGTTGTCGAACAGTTTTACCTCGCTGCTTCGCAGGATTCCATGGTGGTGCATTTTCAAGAACCCGAACAGCCTCTTCATCACACCCTGCACCAATTCCTTTAATGACTTTGACATCCGTTAGAGTACCATCCTTATTGATGACAAACTCAATAAATACCCTCCCTTCAATATTCATCCTACGGGCCTGTGCCGGATAATGAAGTTCTTTACCAACATACCCGTAAAATCCATCGAGTCCATCTTTCGGTGTAGCGGGTTGTTCAACAACAACAAAGATTTCTTCAACTTCTTCTTCTTTAATAGTCACTTCACGAATAACAATTTCCTCTACGCGTGATGTCTCGGTAATCTCAACATCGAGATTAATCTGAATTTCTTCGTCAATCTGGTCATCAGGCACCTCAACTATTCGAGGTTGAGTATTCACTTGCGGTGGCGGAGGTGGCAATATTTCGGTTGGTGGTACTTCAAGTGTAGTTTCAAAATCAGAAATTGTTTTTCCCGTCAAGTCGGCAACACCCTGATCATATTGCTTCCATTCAAATGCGGTAATTACAAAAATCATGGTAACCAGCAAGCTAATGCTGAATATAAGCCCTTCAAGACGAGTTAAATCAGCTTTTGGATATTTTTTGACTTCCATAGTTTTTTGCTTTTGGCGATATGTGATTTTACAACCCTATCGAAACAAAAACTATGACGTTTGTCAGGTTGGCATATGGGATTTAGTCAGCCGATTTACTTCCCCCGAAATTTTGAATTCCAATGATTGGCCTCCCGTTCTTTTGAAATATTGCCAGCCTTAATCTGTTGATAAAGTCTTTCGTTCATTGGGCCCTTTGAAGTAAAATGGTAATGTCCGCAATCCTCGCAATGGTAGACCGAGATCGGACCCTGCCCCTTTTTATAGATGAATGTAGAATGTGCACCGATCAAGGCATCAACCGCCAATTCTTCAGAAGCATATCCTCTTTTTCCTGAACTACATTTATGCATTGTTAAGAACTTTGTTCAATACCGAACGCCAAATTGTACGATTATGTTTCTATTTTATTCAATAAACACATAATTCATTCTATAAATCAGCTTTTAATTTTTGGTAAAGAATTTGAGTCTGAGAGGGAAAATTATGCGCTTGTTTATGGCTATTATTCTTTGGTTCATTCTCCTGGTAATCTGCTGGCCGTTGGCCTTGCTGATGATTTTCCTTTATCCAATTATATGGCTGTTGCTGCTTCCTTTCCGGATTATTGGATTTACCATTGACATTGTCTTTCAAGTTATAAAGGCAGTTCTGTTATTTCCATTCAAAATACTACGAGTAATCTAGCAATTAAAAAATCATATAGAGGATAAATACGATCACCATTAAAATCGCCAGCCATTTTACCCACGATCCATAGTTCTGAAACTGATAGCCGCAGACAGGACATTCCTCGCTGGTCGCTTCAATTTTCATGGCACACGAAGGACATTCTTTTGTTTTCGGCATCTTCAAAAA
>JAAUQD010000042.1 GCA_012032815.1 Flammeovirgaceae bacterium | reverse complement strand
GAACGGGGGTACTTTTATACATTATTCTGCGATCGCAATGCCCAATAAATAAAAAGCACGTCCATGAATCAATTTAAGCCCAATCAAATTACAGAGATCAACGAAATCATCGCTGAAATTGAAAAAGCAGTGAAACCAAAGCAGGAAATTGGGGCTCACGACAAAGCCTCTTTAAAAGCACAGCTGAAAATTTCTAAAAATAAAAAGGAGCCGCTTTTTTTTAAATGTCGCCTGGAGTATTCTGATGCTATTGTAAATTATTTTTTAAAGGAAAAAGGTCTCCAGCGTAGTCGATTTCACAGAACTAACCAGACGAATATTTTTTTACTGAAATAGAGGGTCAATTATTGGCCAGTTCCAGTAAATAGTTTCTGAATTTGTTGGTATCGAAATTTGTCGTTCCGGTTTTTTTGGAGGCAATAAATCCATCCTTGGTTATGATATAGGTTGTGGGGATACTGGGAACCTGAAGCTGCTCCGGCAAGTAACCGCTTGGCATATAGACCGGAAATGAATATTGTTTATCCTGAATGTACTTTTCAATTTTGGCCTGGCTTCCTTCCTTGTCAATGCTCAACATGATAAATACGATGTCGCTGGACTCAATTTTGTCAAAAGTGTTTTGAATGGTTGGCATTTCTGCCCGGCAAGGGCCGCACCAGGTTGCCCATATATTTAAAAAAATGACCTTTCCACGGTACTCATGGAATGAAATTTTATTTCCATTCATGTCCTTAATTGTAAAATTATAATCAAATGGTTTATCCTTTTTTAAAGGCTCAGCCCGAAAGTTCATTACGCCTGTTTTAAGCAAGGCCGATTGGGCAACATAAGTAACACTACTTAATAAGCCAAAAAACTGAAGAGTCGTAATAACAGCTATGGCCCAAAGTGCTGGTTTAATAAATTCAAACACCTTCTTCATTTACTTTTGGTTTGGCTCGGTTATTGAAATCTCTGTGCAAATTCTGTGAATTAATTAAATTAGGACAATTTTAAAGGATTTATGGTTCGTTACAGCCTACTTATTTTATTTCTTCTGCAGTTTTCTCTATTCGCGGTCGGTCAAAAGATAAAGTATAAAGATCTTTTTGTACTGCTTAATGCCAAACAATATGACAAAGCTGAGCCTTTTCTGAAGCTTTACCTGCAAGAAAATGATGATAACCCAAATGCCTATTTATATATGGGAATCATTTTCCATGACAAGGCGGGTAAAAATAATGTCCTTACAGAAACTGAATTATTGTTGTCCAACATTGATTCTGCCGTTCTCTTTTATGATAAGGCTTTTCAAACGATTGATGAAAAGGAAATAAGAAAGAATGATGAGTACTATCAGGCTTTTAACAGGAGGGATTTCCGAACGGGAAAATTCGGAATATCATTGTCGGATATCCAGGTTGACATAGAGACCTACATAAAAGGGCTCAATGAACGTAAGAAAAATGTATTAAATCTTAGAAAATTTTTTGACGAATCTCAAGCCAAGTATACCCGGGCTGGAAATCAGTTTGAAAAGTTACAATCACCCTTTTCAGATGAACGTGATTTTTATCTACAATCGGATGAGGCCATGCTAAGTGCTTTGAAGAATCTAAGTGTTGTGTTTGACTCTTCAATGCTAATGTTTGATAATTATAAAAAGACACTGGAGTTGCTAGGCAATACCGGTTACAATCAAACTGTATCGTTAGTAGAGATCAAGACATTTAAGCAGGATGGAATTACAAAAGCTGATTTTGCATTAGATGATTTGCGTCTGTGGGATTATAAACTTTGGGCAGAAAGTGTTTCAAAAAAAATCACCGAAGAAATTAATCCATTACGGGATCATTTGGTTAGTTATGATATTAAAATAAACAAACTCAGAGATAAGCTTATCAAAGACTCTGTATCGGTATCCAAAGAGATTGCAGAATTAAGAGTTGAGTTAAATAAGGAAAAACTTAAGAATTATGATTCTGATCCATTGCCCGTTTCATTATTCAACATGAAGTTTTCTGAAATCGAGTACCTATCGCAGGTAATTGAAAACGACTTGAAACGTGACTCGGCTAATGTGCATCTTCATCTTGAATTGTTGAATTCAGAATTAAAATCAATTCAGGAGATTGATAGTCTGGCGACTAAAATATTGAGCACCAATTTGGAAAAGGAAGCCATAAACTATCAACACTTTGTCTCTAATGCTTATGGAAATATGTCTGTACTTCGAAGCGGTGTAAAGACCATGAAAGATTTTGCCGTCCGTGAGTATGCCAAAAGAAACAGGGAATGGGAAAATACAATGCAGGCATTGAAATGGATTGTTACGCCCACCGATTCTATACCATTATTTTTTGATGACGAACTTAATTCAAAATTCTATCCGATAATTGTTTCTGAAAATAGCCATACGGCCGGGTTGATGTTTGCTGATACAATAGCCACAGGTTACTTCTATACCATTACTCCAGCCCATCGATTAGCTGTGCATGCATCGTTTGAAGTTGATGCTACCATTTTCAGAAAGCGGAATTTACCGGTTACTAAAGGACTTTCTACGACCGGTGGAAAGGGCCTGACCTATTTTGTTTTGTTTTATTCAGAGACCAAGGTGGATGATAAATACCCCGTGCAAGTTGCAAAGATTGGAAAGGATTATGGATTGATCTGGCAATCTTCTTTTCAATTTGAACTTCAACCGGCTGATTTAATATACATGGTGGATTCGAATGAATTGTCTGTAAAAACGACCAGCCCAACAGGGGAAAACAAGATGGTGGTTATTGATAAAGATGGTAAACGAATCCTCTAAGTCTATTCTTTTATTTTAGGTAAATCAGCAGGATTGACTTTGTTGTTCTTCCGATTGATATCTGCCATTCTCTGGCTTGGATCAATCTCAACACTTTCAATGTTGTCGCTATGTTGTTTCAGGGTAATGGAGTAGGTTGGATCAACCCAATACCAGGTCGGAAGCACTTTAGTAGGGATCGAGCTATCTTCCACCTTTTTATTTCCCAGCGTTTCGTTCATGGGAATGTAAATCATTTCTTTGCTGCCATCTTTATACGTTATCAGGAGATCAACCGGCATGGGGAAATCACCAATTCTTTTTAAGGTAATTGAAGCGCCTCCTGTTTCAGCTCTTACATCAAGAATTGAATAATCAATTCGTTTTGTTGTGTATATCCAGTAGCGCAAATACCATTGAAGTGACATTCCGGATTGTTTTTCCATTACCCTGATAAAATCGTTTGGTTCAGGATGACGCATTTTCCATGTATTGTAGTACCGTTTCATCCCCGCATAGAAGGCGTCATTTCCAATGATATATTTTAACTGATTTAAAAAGACGGCACCCATACTGTAAGCTGATGTTCCATAAGCCGTGTTGGTATTGAAATGATCAGAATGCTGACTCATCGGTTCTTGCAATCCTCTTTCTATTAAATTAAAATACCGATCATAACTGCTTTTATGAGGGTCAGAGGTTCGGTTATATAGGAAAGCCTCAGATTCACTGCTGGAAAAGTCTGTGTATCCTTCGTCCATCCAGGCGTATAATGATTCATTTGAAGCTAATGTCATCTGGTACCAGGAATGTGAAACCTCATGAGCCATTACACCAACAAGGCTTTCCAGTGTACCTCGTTCACCCGTTATTAACGTGCACATTGGATATTCCATACCACCATCTCCTCCCTGAATAACTGAATAGACCGGATGCGGATACTTACCAAATGTTTTATTCATAAACTGAAAGTGGCGTAGTGCATAGTCTTGCATGGTTTTCCATTTGCCATCAGCATTAGCAGTTGCCTGATAAAAGAAGTGAACTTCAGGGCCTTCCGGAACTTTTATTTTATCATGGACATAATCGGGGTCAGCGGCAAAAGCAAAATCAATGACATCTTTTGCTTTGAAATGCCAGGTTAAATCACCGGTTGGTCGTTTGGTGGCTTCCCCATATCCATGTCCGATGGCTTCAGGGTTCTGTAAAACACCAGTTCCTCCGATCACGAAAGCAGGATCTATTGTAATCTTAACATCAAAATCTCCCCAAACGCCATGGAATTCCCTGGCCACATATTGATAGGCGTGCCAGCCCTGATAGTCATACTCCGCCAGTTTTGGATACCATTGGGTCATAGAATAAGATATTCCTTCTTTACTGTCCCGGCCTGACCTGCGAATCTGAATCGGCACTTGAGATTCAAATTCCAAATCAAATTGTGTTTTTGTTTTTGGCAATATAGGTTTTGCCAATACCACCTCAAGAATGGTTCCATTAACTGTGGATGCAACACTTTTACCATCTTGTTTTAAGGAAGTTATTTTTTGATATCCGATTTCATCTTCTGCTAACCTGGATATCCGATCCATAACTCTTCGGTCGGGGTCGGCTATGGTTCTGGAGCGAACATCCATCATACTGCCCGGTTGGAAAGCATTAAAATAAAGATGATAATATACTTTACGGAGTGTGTCAGGAGAGTTATTGAAATAGATTAGTTTTTGAGTACCCATCACTTTATGGGTCTTTACATTGAGGTTTACTGCCATGGTATATTCAACGCGCTGTTGCCAACGGTAGTCCTGGCTGAAAACGAACAAAGGACAAAGAAGGAGGAGAAGAATTCGAATCATGTTACAATTTTTTAGGTCGGTAAAATATCAAAAGAAAAGTCAGAAGCCAACTTGAATATGGACGACTGGAGCTAATAGTTGATCCAGGGATTTATAAGCTAAAGAACCTGGAAACGCTAAATGAAACAAATCCATTATTGGATAGTTCTATATCCTCCCCGGGTAAAACTTTTGGAATGTTATAGGTGTAGCCAAGTGAGAACCCCCATCTTTTAATTGAAACCAGTAAGGGAAGGCTAAACGAATAATTCATCACTCCAAATGAAGTATTTTCATCTGTGTAATACAGAGGCAATCCTTGTCGAAGCCTGTACGCATTACCGAGATAGGTATTAGAGTAAGGGATATACGTTGTAATTTCTTCACTACCGAAAAGGACGTTAATAGATGGATAAAAGAGAACCCGTTGAAGTTTACTCCAGTTTTTCTTCTCAAAATTTAAACTAATCCCAGGCATTAGCCGATGACCGACTTTATCTCCGAAATAGAGGAAATAATCAAATCGAAATGTTACAGGCTTAAGCTCAATAAAATTGGTGATACCCAGATTGTTTTTATAAACTGTTGATAAATCCGGATCGGGTGGCTGAGTAAAAATAATTCTTCCGTATTCTGCTATGTACGACCAATTCTTATAAATACCCATATACCCAACGGAAGCGGTAGTGAGATAATATGATGGTTCAAAATTTGTCGTCCAGTTTCCTGAAACATCCAGGTACAATCCTGTTTTATGATAGTAGGCGACACCCGCATTTAATCCAAACTCACTTATGCCCAATGTCCGTCCGGTAGAATTGACATTTGAATTATAACCTATTCGCACGGCAAACTGGCTGATGGATTCTATGTCATCAAGTTGCAAAAGACTGTCAATTAAGAAGAAGATATCCAGCGAATCTTCCAACGACAACACCTCATCCATGAGCAGGGAATCAGGAACCTGATAAGTCATTTCGGTTGTATCATTTAATTGTGCCCGGCCGGAATATGTACAGGCAACAAAAAGTAGTAGACCGAAAAACTTTCGTAACATGGGGTGACAGGTATTAATTCTCGTTTTTCCGCTGTCGTAGCTGCTGGTTTTGATTTCTCAAATTATCCCTTCGCTGTTGCATCATTTGCCGTTGTTGCAATTGATTGAGAATCATGCGTTGAAATTCTTTTTCCGCATTGCGCAAATTCATGAATTGTTGTGCAGAGATAACCCGCAACAATTTTCCGGAATAATCTCTCTCGAGATCAAGTTCACGCTGTTTAAACTGGAGGCCTGCATCAACCATTTCTTGCTGTCGCTTGGGATCATTATCGGTGGCATCGAATTCCTGTCTTTTTTGTCTGAATTCCATCGAGATTTCTCCCCGCTTCGTATTGAATTCTCTATAGATAGGCCAAAATCGTTCAGCCTGTTCTGGGGTAAGGCCAAGCCTGTTTGTAATGAGAGCAATTCGGGCTGCTTCAATTTGTTGTCGGGCATCAGGATCACCCTTCATCATTTCATCTTGCGCATACATCCACACCGGACTCAGCATCATACATAACACGATTAATACACCTATTCGCTTCATGGTTTTAAAAATATTGTGTTTCAAATTCATTTGATAAATCTTCTAATTCGATATCATCTAAACCAAAAATGGGGGATGTTTCAAGACCCAGCTCATCAATGTCAATCTGAGCCAGATTAATCTCGTCTAGTAATTCCTCGGTTGTTAATTCGGAATCAATAATGTAGTTGGTTAACGCCTCTGTACTTATTGAAGCCAGCATGGTTTCCACATCTCCGCTCTTGGTAGTGTTTTTTTGCACTACAAAAATCAAGGAAAAAACAATCACCAATACTGGCACTGCATACCGCAAAGCCATAACATAAAAAGGCTTTTCATTGGCAACTGGCTTTGCTATACGGGATTGTATTATTCCGGGTAACCGGTCAAAGTATCCATCAGGCACCTTATAAATGCTCTCTTTTGGTATGTTTTCGAACTTTTTCACATCATTTGGACTCATATCGGTATGCAAAGTTTAATCAGGCTGATAGAAAATCTTCTATTTTTTTGACGGCATGGTGGTAGCTGGCTTTTAGTGCGCCTACACTGGTTTCGGTGATTTCAGAAATATCCTCATAACTAAGTTCATCGTAGTATCTCATATTAAATACAAGTCGCTGTTTATCAGGTAGTTTAAGCATGGCTTTTTGAAGTTTAATTTGAATTTCATCACCACTTATCTGGGGAGACGAATCGAGTTTCTTTGATAGTTCATGACTTACATCTTCAATGGGCAGGAAAAATCGTCTCCGCTTTTTCTTTAAAAAAGTCAGGCTTTCGTTAGTAGCTATCCTGTAAATCCAGGTGTAAAGTTGAGCGTCTTCGCGAAAGCGGTCTATGGCTTTATGGATTTTAATGAATACCTCCTGAGTGACATCATCGGCATCATCATGATCAATCACCATTTTCCGGATATGCCAGTAGATACGCTGCTGGTATTCCCTTACCAGAAGATTGAAGCCATAACTGCGGGTTTCCGGGTTACGGATTTTTTCAAGAAGATCCTTATCGTTCAATGGCAGGGGGTTAGCTCATTTCCGGGTATTAGATTCTCATTTCCTAATTTAGTTTAATTAGATATCAATTAAATTGAATAAGTAAGTCGCACAGCATCTCAATTTGTTCTTTTGAGTGAGTAGGGAAATTAGCTATTCGCAATTGATCGGCCACACGATTGCCATAACCTTCTCCGATAACAATTCCATATCCTTCGGCTTTTTCTATGATTTTTTAGGTTCTGCCGTTTCAGCAACAATTACTGTACTGGATTGCCATTCCCGCTTCTTTACGAACGGAGTGAGAACTGAAGAACCAGCAAGCGTATGATAAAGAAGTGCAGATTTGTACGCAGTTTCTTTACGAATCATCTCAATCCCTCTTCGTTGCATGTCCTGAATAACTTTTGCTAATAAATAAATGCTTAAGACATTCGGAGTTTCGGGGGTTTGAAAACTTTTATAGTATTTCTCCAGGTTCGGAATATTATGGAATGTATTATGAATTTTCTTTTCAATAAGAAGGCGATTAGCTCTTTCAACACATTGTTCATTTACAATCCAAACACCCAGCCCGGCCGGAAGTCCGAATCCTTTTTGAACTGAGAAGAAAAGGGAGTCAATTTGTGTAAAATCAAATGAGGGAATAGGTGCTGAGGATACGGCATCTACACTGATCAACACATCGGGATTTTCCGCTTTTAGTCCATAAATCGACTGAAGTGGAAAGGATGTACCGGTACTTGTTTCGTTATGCGTTATGCAGATTAATTCTGTATTAGCAGTTATCTCCAGGGAATTGAATTCCTTGCCATACGCTGCATCAATTCTCGATGCCCTCTTTCCAAGGGCAATTGATGTTTCAAAATATTTTTCTGCGAAAGCCCCATTTACAAAATGAAATGAACTTGTGTCAACCAGACTTGTTAATGAACGTTCGAAAATTTCGGATGCTGAACTTAGCAAATAGACGGAATGAGTAGGAGGGATTTGCATAAGGGCTTGCAATCCTTCCACAACTTCCTGGTACAGCGATTTAAATTTTGTTGAACGATGGGACAATGATCCCATATTTTCCCGTAGTGCTGACCTGATGTGATCAGGTACGGTGAAATATAATTGAGAAGGCCCCGGAGAAAAATTTATTTTCATGCCAAACTTTTACAATAAGCGATAATAAAAAAATACTTTTTGTCAACTGATCCGAAGTTAAACAATTATTTACGTTTGATCAACAGAAAGCCCATTCGGATTTGGGATACGTTTTTGAACCTAACAGGAATACAATACCGAGTGAAGCCCGTTGTTAAAACCAGGCTCATCCTGATTAATCAGGACCTCGTTTCGAATTCGAAGCAGGATAACAGTGGACGGTTGCGATTGTCGGGCAGCTCAAAACTTGTCATAATTGGGGTTCAAAACACCTCACCAGGTCCGGTGGGATTTTTGTTTATTGATGAAGTGTTATTTTATATAAAACGCTTCATCATCCGGACGCAACGCTCGTGCAAACCAAAGTGGTCTTCTCAGTCCATTAGGGCCTGGCGCTGGTCGCGTCATCTTCAGCCACTCTTTATAAACTTCGTGCGACTTATTGGTATCAACAAAAATATCTCCATACTGATCTTCAGGATGTGCCACCTCAACTTTCACTTTTTGATGCCAGCAATGCATACCACTTATCGGATCGGGATGTACCGCGTGAGTGATGTTTTGATGCACACCTCCGTCACTCCAGAAAATACGAGATGAATCCTTATCAGCACTTTTAAAAGGTCGGATGCCTTTCAGTTTTTTCATTTTCCATTTTCCATCTCCCTGATTCTCGATGGCAACAGTTTGAGTTGCCCAACGATTCCCTTCATCCTGTTGTCGTCTCCAACGACCAATGTGATGAGAGCAGGCTACAATTCCAGGTTTGATGGATTCAGTTACCCAAATCTTATCTACAAAGTACCCGATTTCAGTTGTCATCCGAACCATGTCTCCGGTTTTCAAGCCAAGGTTTGCCGCATCGGATGTGTGGATCCAAATGGGGTTTCGGTTGGCGATTTCAGCTAACCACTTTGCATTACCGGAACGGGAATGTATAAGAACCGGAAGCCTGAATGTTGGAAGAAGAGGAAACTCACCTTTCGATTGATCAATTTTTTCAGGATGAACATGGCTTTTGATATAAGTTGGAATAGTGTACTCCGGCCACTTCCATTCGTTCATGGTTTGAGAGAAGAATTCCTGTTTGCGCGATGGTGTTGGGAAACCAACAACCATTTCATTGCCTACTTTAACACCAATTGCCTTTCCGTTTTTCGTAATTATCCCGTTATCAATGTCAGTTGATGAATTTGATAATTCGTTTTCTGAAAGCTTTTTCAGATGCATTTCATAAGAAGAATTTTCAACTTCAAAGGCACCGTACTTTCTCATATAGTCCAGCGGTGTCAAATTTTCGGTGGCGGCCTTTTCCTTTAAGCCTTTAGTATGTTCAAAATGAATTGGTAATACTCATCTACGGTTATCTTTTCCTCTTTTCGATAGGGTGATTTAAAGTGATCACGGATGCCCAGACTTCCATCAGGATCAATGCGCCATGAAAGCTCAATCCAAAACTCATCTTCTTCCCAAACTTCACCCGGATTTACTTCATAGGTAAATGTAAATGGCTTTCCATTCCTACGGGCTGCCTCCCGCAAAACAGGTTGCCGGAAGGCTATCCAAACTCCGCTGTGAGTCTCATAGCTATTAATATCATGTCGTTCTGAAGCATGCCCCATGGGCAGTACATAGTCGGCATAGTAGGCTGTCTCATTCCAGGTAGGAGTTAGCGCTATGTGCATTCCTATTTTTGATTTGTCAGTAAGCGCTTCTATCCAGCTAAAGCCATCCGGGTATGTCCACACCGGATTAAACACCCTGGTGAAATAGACATCAAGCTTTCCGCGGCCTTCCTTGAGGAAATGGGGAAGCAAAAAGCTCATTTCAAAAAAGGCCAATGGGTATTCTTTTGGGAAATGCAATTCATTCCAGAATTTTTGTGCCGGTGGATTATCAAAAAAATTGGGTTTGAATTTATTCCAGGCACTGGGGGAGGTGCCGCCAACAGTACCTACACTTCCGGTTAGCACATTTAAAAAGTGTAGACATCTGGCTACAGCCCATCCACCAAGATTTCCTGATCCGGCTGCTCTCCAATTGTGAGTTGCAAAACGTGATCCTGCTTTACCAATTTCACGTGATACGTTAATGATCATTTCTGCTTTTACTCCACTTTCATTTTCCGCAAACTCGGGCGTATACTCCGTATAAACTTCTTTAAGTTTTGTAATGAAGTTTTCAAAAGTTAGGGACGTTCCTGGATGGTCATGCTCTAAATATTCTTTCCAATTGACCCAGTTTTCTACAAAATCACGATTGTACAGATTTTCATCGATGAGAATTTTGGCCATAGCCAGAAGTACGGCAGCCTCTGAACCAGGATATGAAGGCATCCAGTAGTTAGCCATGCTGGCGGTATTTGACAAACGTGGATCCATAACTGCCAGTTTCGCGCCAGCCATCATCCCTTCAATAATGCGTTGAGCGTGTGGATTGAAATAGTGGCCTGATTCCAAATGGGCACTGATTAACAAAATAAAATCAGCATTGGCATGATCGGGAGATGGCCGATCATATCCATGCCAAAGATTATAGCCGAACCGGGCACCGGACGAACAAACATTGGTGTGGCTATTATGCCCATCAATTCCCCAGGATTTTAAAACCCGATCCATGTACCCCTCATGCCCTGGGCGACCAACATGGTAGGCAACTTCATTATGTCTTTTTTCTTGAAGTGCTTTTCTAATTTTTCCAGCAATATCATCCAGGACATTATCCCAACTCACGCGTTCCCATTTCCCTTCACCTCGTTCACCTGTCCTTTTTAATGGATAAAGTATTCTTTCCGGATCTGTAATCTGATTGATCGTTGCGGGACCTTTGGCGCAATTCCTTCCACGACTTGCCGGATGGTATGGATTGCCTTCAAATTTGCGAACAGCTCCGGTTGTTTTGTCAATGTAAGCAAGCAACCCACAAGCTGATTCGCAGTTAAAACAAGTTGTAGGAACAATAGAATATTTTTTCTTTTCTTTCCGAGCCCAGCCAGTAGCTTCATATTCCTCCCAATCATCCCATTTTTCGGGAGGTGGGAATCCCTGAAGTTTACCAGGTTCAGTTAGCGAAGGGAGGGGGGATTCATCAGCGCGTAGTGTAGGAATTAATCCGACCTTCTCAGCAATTTTCTCTATAAATGTAGGTTGATGACCCATCTTAATTCAGGTTAGTGAAATTCGTTGAGGTGCTTCGATCCAGATTTTTTCGGTAACATAAATACCCGATAACACAAACAGTGCCGATGTAAATGCCCACTGCGGATTCACAAATAATATTAAAACCGGAATAATGTTTCCAAGCAGCATAGCTCCAATCCAGAATAGTTTACTATAATTTCCTTTCAGAATCATTTCAACAACCGATTTTGAATCGTGGGTTGCATGAGGAACTGATAATTCAATACCGATCAGGATTACGTTTACTACGGTTGATATTTTTAAAATCAAAAGAATGAAACCATTCATTGATGGACTAAAGGCTACGACCAATCCTATAAGAACAAAAAATGCTGAGCCAGCCATAAGGCTATGAACTAACATATGCAACACAAGCATTGGACTTTGCCAGAAATCTCTTCCTTTGGCCTGTGCGAACAAAAAAGCGGTATATACAGCAACCATCAATCCGGCAAGTACACTTAACCACCTGGCAACTAATACCACCGATTCAATATTGAAATACAATCCAAACAGCCAGACCGAAACGAATAACCCAAAAAATGTAATTGAATATCCGCCACGCACCAGCCAGGAATTCCAATGCGGTCGAAGTAGAACATAAAGAAAGCGCTTGGGCTGATCCAGATCTTTTACCAGCAATATGCCGGTCAGCAAAAGAAAAAAGAGTGAGATAAACACAGTTGTGTATTCTACTTCTTGGGTTACACCTTTTACGCCAAGTAAATCTGCCATAACAAGCAATAGAATTACACCGGATGAAATCGCTTTGGTAAGTACATACCCGGCCACTTCCCATCCCCACAAAATTCCTTTGTCGGGTGTATCATATACTCGCTTTGCCTTTGCTTTCTCCATCAATACTTCCACTGATCTTTTTGGATTGATAGGAGGGAAAGACATTTCTCTTGAAGAAGGTGAAAGTTCATTCACCATATCTTCAAAGGTCTTGCGGTCGGTTGTCTTTTCAAGAAAGCGCGCGTAATGACCGACTCCTTTATTTTGGGAACCCCATATATATTGATCCTGACGATCGGTCTCTGATGGAGTGAGAGAAGCCGAGTCACCGTTGATATAAAACACATTAGGGCCGGTGTATTTTTCGGGTTTACGTACAGTAACCTGCTCACGAGCAAGCAATTGAGCTATTTCTGAATTAGGGTCATCCATATCGCCAGAAATGATGGCATGCTCTGGACAAACATTAACACAGGCAGGTTCGAGCCCGATATCTACCCGGTGGGCACAGTAATTACATTTGGCAGCTGTGTGCGTATCCGGATCTATGTACAGTGCATCATAAGGACAAGCTTGCATGCACGATTTACAGCCGATGCAACGGTCATTATTAAAATCTACGATACCATCTTTACGAGTGAAGAGAGCTTGTGTCGGGCAAATTTCAACACAGGGGGCATCGGTGCAATGGTTGCATCGCAGCACAGAAAACACCCGTTTAGAATTAGGAAATTCTCCCTTCTCAGTTTGTTTTACCCAGGTCCGGTTAACACCTATAGGTACATCATGCTCGGACTTACATGCCGTGGTGCAAGCGTGACATCCAATGCATTTTCTATTATCAATGATAAAACCAAACTTCATATGCTAATTGGGATGGCACCGGATGTACTTATCATTTTATTTTAAAGCTATAAAAAGAATTAATACTTGAATACTTGAACAATTATAAAATTATTTATTACTTAATGTTCGGTTTAAATATTTCTTCTGAATTCAAATTATTTGAATGGCCGGGATCGGTGATTATCTGAAAGATCCTTTACTGGGCTTCATGTATGGAAAAATACGTGATGCGGGAGCCATTCGTGCCGTTTCATTGGATGTGACTAACATTTGCAACCTTCGATGTGCAGGTTGTTACTACTTTGAAGAGGGGATGGATTCAGCAGGAAAAGGATCGGTACGAAAACTTTCCTCCTGGATCGAATCAGAAAAAATAAGAGGAACCAATTTTATCACTATAGTTGGAGGTGAACCCAGTCTTGAATTGGATGGACTTCATCAACTATACCAATCCTTTAAACTAAATGTAGCTACCAATGGAATGGTAAAAATTCCGATAGCCGGATTTGAAAAGCTCCCTATTGGCATTGCTTTATGGGGCAATAATCAGACGGATTCAAAGCTTAGAGCGAATGGTAAGATTGACTTATTTAAAAAAGCACTTGTCAATTACAAGAACGATGAACGGGCCTTTTGGTATTACACTATTGCTCCTGGTTATGCTCATGAAGTTGAGGAAGTAGTAGACCGATGTATACAAAATGGAAACCATTTGTTATTTAATTACTATAGTGATTTATCAAACCTGGGGGGAGCCCTGGACCATCGGAATGGATTTGGTGCAGTTATGGAAGCGATTGCTAATGCAATTGAAAAGTATCCATCTAAAATTTATAATACCCTGTATTTCAATGAAATAATTGGCACCGGGCGATTATATAATTCAACCTGGGGATATGACGTTTGCACCAACCTTTCTGAAAATCTTTCTATAAATAAAGCCCGTTTTAAAAATGGAAACCCATTTAATCCCCATTTCAGAGCTTATAATTCCGATTACGAAACAACACGGAGATGTTGCACCGGAATAAACAGAAGTTGTGAATCCTGCTTTGATACGTGGGAGCATTTTTCATGGATCATGATCAACTTGCGTAAGCACGCAGGATCGAAAGAAGAATTTTCAAATTGGCTGTTTACAACCTTTATTTTTTACGGCTTAAACAGGATTATTGAAATAGACAACATAGACGGAGTTCTTTCACAAATACATGAGAGAGAGCAGGAAATGAGCTTGATTAAAAGTAATGGATGAGTAGCATCGAACTTTACCTTTCATAAAATTAATACTTGAATACTTGAACAATTATAAAATTATTCATTACTTCATTACATCAATTCAACTATCATTAAAAAATGGAATTAGTAAAACGAAGAATAAGTGCTAAAAAATTGAACAAAGTTGCTGAGATATTTAGCGGTCTTTCGCATCCAATTCGATTAGAGATCTTAGCCTTACTGGAGGGAGGGGAACGGTTAAACGTTGGTGAAATACTAAGTGTCGTTACTATTGATCCTACTTTACTTACTCACCATTTAACCAAGATGAAGCACATCGGAATTTTAGAATCTACCCGGGAAGGAAGAAATGTTTACTACAAGCTTGCCCTTCCTGAGATTGTTTCGGTGTTTGACTGTATTGAAGGTTGTAAACTTTAATCCATTACCAATCAAAATATTATAACCATGAGCGAATTAAAAATTGTAAAGAAGCTTGATACAAGTGGAATGTTATGCCCCATGCCGGTTGTTAAAACCGCTAAAGCCATTAAGGAAATGCAAGTAGGTGAGATCATAGAAATGATTTCGACTGATGCCGGTTCGATGCCGGATATGAAAGCGTGGGCCAACCAGACAAAGCACGAGCTACTTGAATCTCATGATGAAGGCAAGTCCTTTAGGTTTTTGATTAAGAAAACTCATTAAACTCAAATATTATGGCCAACAAACTTGCGCTAATTGCATCTAAAGGTACCCTTGATTGGGCGTATCCTCCTTTTATTCTCGCTACAGCGGCAGCGTCAATGGGATGGGAAACGGGCGTGTTTTTTACATTCTACGGTTTACCATTGTTGAAAAAGGATTTAAAAGCGACTGTATCGCCTGCTGGAAATCCAGCTATGCCCATGAAGATGCCTTTCGGTCCGGAAGGATTTCAAAACATCAACTGGCCAATACCGAATTTAATCACCAACAACATTCCGGGTTTTGAGAATGTTGCGACATCACTCATGAAGCAAACTTTTAAAAATAAAGGTGTTGCTTCAATTGAAGAATTAAGAGAAGCGGCTGTTGATATGGATGTTAAACTTATTGCATGTCAAATGACAATGGATGTATTTGGCTTTAAGAAAGAAGAATTTATTGATGAAGCCAATGTTGCGGGTGCTGCCGCATTTCTTGAGTTTGCATCCGATGCAAACGTATCGTTGTTTGTGTGATGTGTTATGCCAATTCGGTGGATTGATGCTGGTAAGGTTTCAGCTTTACGCTCGCAAAGCATTTATCACGGACTTGGATATGCACAAAAAGACGGTACAGAGAATACGATAGTACTAGCTACCCCCGAAAGCCCGTACATGTGTATAGGTCACTTTCAGGATGCTAGAAATGAGTTGGATTTAGAATTCTGTAAAAAGCAGAATTTGCCAATCATACGAAGAGAGACAGGTGGCGGGACGGTTTATATTGATAGCGATCAGCTGTTTGTACAGTGGATATTCCAACGGGGATATCTTCCACCTAAAGTGGAGCATCGGTTTCAGTTTTTTTAGAACCCTTAATTGAAACCTACAAGTTCTTTGGCATAAAGGCATATTATCATCCGATAAATGATGTTCATGTAGATGGTAAAAAGATCGTGGGATCGGGTGCAGGAACAATAGGAGAGGCTGATGTAATTACTGCAAACTTTCTTTTTGATTTTAACGGAGAAGTCATGACTCAGGCGCTGTTGGTACCCAATTTAGCCTTTGGAGAGCGGGTTAGTTTCGCAATGAACCGATACATGACCAGCATGAAAAAGGAATTGGGGTTTATTCCTGATATCAATGAATTAAAACAGGTCTATTTCCTAAAGTGCAAGCAACATTTAGGGGTTGAATTTTATCAAGGAGAATTTACTGATGAGGAAATTCATGAGATGGACATAATGGAAGATCGTTTTAATTCTGACGATTGGCTTTTTCAGGTGAAGAAACCGAAGTCAGAGGAAAGACTTGTTAAAATTCATGCAGATCGATGGATTGGATTGATGAACTATTCTCGTGAAGAAAGAAAAATTAAGGTAATGACAGAACTGGGAGGAAACCGTGTCTCATTCATTAAGATCGAATCGAATATAAATGAAAATGGAGCTATCGAAAGATTAGAGAAAAGATTGTTGAATGTTGAATTGAGGTCGGAAGTGATAAGAAAAATTATTAATGATGTTAGGAATATTGGAAATCATGACGATTGGATTAATGCCATAATGCGTGTAAGAACAGAGAGGCAACGAATAACGGGATATGGCTGATTTAAGTGGGCGGCTACTCAACCCTGATCAGGTTAATGATCTCCACAAGGAGAGGAAGCATGAATGGTTCTTGTTAGATATCGTTGAGAGGAATGAGAATGGCAAAGTCAATAAAGTAATGATTGTTAAACATAGTCCAAGTAAAGATGATTTGAGAGATTATATACTTGAGTTAAGCGATTCGGGGGAAAAGCAATACATTTTCTTCTTTTCGGATCCTGATAATAAATGTGAACTATAAACAGAACAATAAATGGAAGATCCAGAAGGCAAGAAAATTTTAGTGATTCAAACACACGGAGTGGAAACACCAACGAGGACTTATTCACCATTGTACTATGCAATAGCTGCAGCGGCCATGGAGATGGAAGTGATGGTTTGGTTTACCATGAACGGAACCAATCAATTGAAGAAAGGGGAGGCTGAAAAAGTACAACTGGATAAAACGTCCGATGTGACATTAAAAACCATGCTCAAGATGGCCATGGAAAATGATGTTAAACTTCGGGTATGTCAGCAGAGCCTTGAATTATGGCAAATGAAAAAAGAAGACTTGATTGAAGGAGTCGAGATTTTGGGAGCCACGAGTATTATCGATCTCTCCTTGAACTCGGATCATGTTATGTATTTCTAAATTTTAATTAGTGAAGTATGGCTCATGAAAAAATAAATGGCTGTGTGGTAGTAAAAGATCTCTACTATGCTGTAGAGGACAATACCTGGGTGAAAGTAAATGATGACGGAACGGTTACGTTAGGCATGACGGACATCGCTCAAAATCTCGCAGGTCCTATTTTACATGCCCGGGCTAAAAGTGCCGGCACCGAAAGAAAAAAAGGTAAACCAATAGCTACAGTAGAGAGTGGAAAATGGGTTGGACCGGTAAAATCACCTCTTTCAGGGCAAATTACAGAAGTAAATGAAAAACTGGCCAGCGATGCCCAACTCATCAACCGCAGTCCTTACAAAGACGGTTGGGTAGTCAAAATGAAACCTGAAATCCTGGACGAAGAGATTAAAGCGTTAGTGACCGGAGATGCGGCTGTAGAAGCGTACAAAGCAAAAATTGCCAAAGACAATATAAAAGCTTGCGCTCAAATTGAAGGCGCAGATACGTACGAATAGAAATAGCATGAAGCAAGCCCTCGATCTAAGTTATAACAAGTATTCAGACGTTTCTTTTGAAGAGAAGGAAAGGCTGATGGAGGAAATGAAAGCCGATGATCGCTGGCATCACATCTTGTATGGCTGCTATGAGTGCGGTATATGTGTTGCGGCTTGTCCATCCGCCAGATTTTATGATTTCAGCCCACGCATTATTGCTCAGGCCGCAGCCCGCGAAGATGCGGACCTGCTATATACACTAATGAATGACAGCGTATGGGATTGCTCTCAATGCTTTTCATGTGATCGGTGCCCAAGACAAAACAGTCCCGGACAGATCATTACAGTAATGCGGGAAGTTGCGGTAAAGAATGGATTGAAGACGGCCAAGGAAGCACTTGAGGGGTATGGTCGGATTATCTATAAAATAATGGCGACTGGTTCACAGGTATCGCCTGACATGTTACAACCCAATGCCTTTCCCGATTGGGGAGGCCATGTAAAAGAAATTTCTGATAACCTTGACGTGTGGAGAAAAGCACTGCCACCTGAAACACTTCACACAACAGAGACGGGTTGGTATGTAACCGATAAAACCATTATTGAACTATATCTTATTTGGCACATGACCGGAGTTATGGATTTGATAAAAGGTGTGGATGAAGGACTGCATATGATTTTGGTGGATGTTATGGAAGAGCGGTTGGAGGAAGCGGGTTATGATGATGTGAATTTCGATTAAACTAAATACTACAACATGATACACTTACCGGTATTAAAGGCAGTGGACAGGGAGTTCGAAGCGAAACCTGAAGAAGCTCCGAAGGAGGATATTCGCGAAGCAGTTCTCCAGCTTGAAAAAGAAGGAGAATGGATTGTTCCTCGAGTGCCCGAACCTTTCATGGAGGTGAAAACAAAATTCGGCCGAACTAAGAAAATACCGGTGGAGAAAACTTGGCACCATAAGAGTTGTGGGCAATGCGGTCACATTCCCGGCTACTCAACTTCCATCTTTTGGTTAAATCGTGCCTTTGGACTAGACTATCATGATCCGACTGATCAAACATCTTGTACAGCATGGAACTATTATGCGTCAGCAACTTCAAACCCTGAAGCACAGGCAGCGGTGGCGATGCGCAATTTTGCGGCTGCTCACGAAGTAGGATATTTTCCCATAATTCATTGCGGTACCAGCTTTGGTCACTATAAAGAAGTACGCCAAGCTCTGGTGCATCAACATGACTTGCGAAGAAAAGTGAAGAAGATCATGGAAAAGCTTGGAAAGCCTCTGGTGATGCCGGAAGAGATCGTTCATTACAGTGAGTGGGTGATGGCGATGAAAGATAGGATAGCCGAGCGTCAGGTGATTGATATGAGTCACATCACTGCCACCGTTCATCCGGCTTGCCATTATCATAAATTAGTTGAAGAAGATGCCGTGTATGACAGTGAAATCTACGGAGCGCAACGGACAGCAATCGTAACTGGAACTCTTCAGGCATTGGGAATTAATGTGGGAGATTATTCAACATGGTTTGACTGCTGTGGTTTTGGATTCCGTCATATACTGGTATCAAGAGATTTTTCAAGATCCTTTGCAGTGCAACGTAAAATTGAAGTGATGATTGATGAAGTGAAACCCGACATCACCGTTACGCACGATACTGGTTGTGTAACTACACTTGACCAAAGTCAGTTTGCAGCTAAAGCACATGGTAAAAAAGTAGGACTACCTGTGTTAGCGGATTCGCAAGTGGCTGCACTAGCAATGGGTGCACATCCGTACAAGGTGCTTCAACTCCATTGGCACAACACTGACAACAAAGCCTTCTTGAGAAAAATTGGTATTGATGTGGAGAAGACGTGGGCAGAATTTGAAGCAGAAACAGAGAAAATAAAAAGAGGTGAAAAGCAATTCCTGACTTGGGAAGATGCTGAAAAATAATTGTTAAAGAATACGAACATGGCAAGTGAGAAAATCTTAGTTATTGGAGGCGGACCAACCGGTCTGGAAGCAGCAAAAGGTATTGCAGATCTTGGTTACAAAACAATTCTTGTTGAAAAGCGCGATCGTCTTGGAGGGACACCGGATGCGGCTCAATACGCTGCGTTAACACCAGATCTTCGCAGCTCAGAAGAAGCGATTGCAGAAATGGTCGCGGGGGTTACCGGAAATCCAAATGTGGAGATCATGCTAAACACAACGGTGGTTGGTTCTGAAGGCTCGGTAGGAGATTTTAAAGTTAAAGCTACAGAGGGTGGAAAGGAAAAGACTATTGATGTTGGATCGGTAATTATAGCCACAGGGTTTCAACATTTTTGATCCAGGAAGAGAAACACAA
>JAAUQD010000142.1 GCA_012032815.1 Flammeovirgaceae bacterium | reverse complement strand
CAAAGAAGAGGGCTGTCATTAATCCATGTGATACCATTTGGAGCAACTGCGCCATTGGAGGCGGTCTTGTTGAGCATGAGCAAGGCAAACAACACCAGGCCACAATGACTCACTGATGAATAAGCGTTGATATATTTTAAGTCCGTTTGTGCAATGGTACCCAGAGCGCCATAAATCACTGAAATGGAAGTAAGGATCAGAAAGATCCATGACAACTCTTGTGCTGCTTCCGGTAATAGAAAGATCGCCACTTTTAAACAACCGTATCCACCCAGCTTCATCAGCACGCCCGCATGCAACATCGACACCGCAGTAGGCGCGGAGCTATGACCATCGGGCGACCAGGTGTGAAAGGGAAACAAGGCCCCGATAACACCAAAGCCGACAAAGAGAAATGGAAAGAACCACATCTGCATTTCCAGCGGAAAGTCTTGCTTGCTGAGCAGGAGAATGTTGAACGTATGTTCTCCGTTTACATCCGAATTGAAATAGAGTCCAAGAATGCCCACCACCAATAAAGCAGAGCCACCCATCAGCATCAGCGTCAGTTTCATGGCTGCATATTCTTTCGGTCCACTTCCCCAGATTCCTATCAACAAGTACATTGGAATTACTGCCAGCTCGAAAAACAAAAACATGACAAATAAATCCAGTGATATGAAGAAACCGAATACTCCGGTTGCCAATAAAATAAGGGATACGAAAAACTCTTTCTGTAAATTATTTACTTCCCAACTTGCAAACACTCCGGTGAAAATTACGACAGAGGTTAATAGGATCATCGCTACTGCAATCCCATCCACACCTACATACATGGAAATGTTGAGCCCGGTGTACCATCCGTAGTTTTGACTAAACAATACTTCTTCCAGGTTACCTGCGGCTCGTTCTTTCAGGTAGACATACAAAAGTTGCAACGACAAGAATAATTGAATGGTCATTCCAATCGCTGCAACAGTACGCACCTGTTTTTGACTTTTCACTAAAGCAATCAGCAGTGTGGTAAGGGCAGGGACGAGTATGAAGAGGAATAGATTCATGGATCAGGATTGGGCGTATAGAAAAGTAAGCATGAGGATAAGGACTCCGGCAAAAAAGATAAACGCGTACCTCTGCAGTTGACCTGACTGAAATTCTTTTATTTCTTCAGAGATCCAGTTCGTTAAGGTGGAAATAAAATTCATGGTTGCGTCAATGACATTCCGATCGAACCATGCAATAGGTCGACTCACATATTGGAAAATGATATTCCTGGTAATGAGCAGGTACAGTTCATCGATATAAAATTTTCCTTTGGCGCTCGTATAAAGCCCACCCATGGATGTTGCTGTTTTTTCGGGAAGTGGCGATTCTTTTTTATAGAATCTCCAGGCTGTAAAAATTCCAATCGAGGCTACGACTACCGATGCAATCGCAACCGGCCATTCGAGGTGCGTATAAAAAGGTTGGCTGTTGGATGAAACAAAATTTCCAAAAGGAACAAATCCGGCCACGACTGAACCAATCGCCAGTACGATCATGGGTATCAGCATGACCACAGGTGCTTCATGGGGAGGATGATCGTACACCTTTTCTTTGCCCCAGAACACAATGAAATACAACCGGAACATATAGAATGCGGTAAGCCCGGCAACGAGTAGTGCTATTCCAAAATAAATCGGATGAGAAGCAAATGCAGCGGAAAGTATTTCATCCTTGCTAAAGAATCCGGCAAAGGGAGGGATTCCGGAGATAGCTAAACATGCGATTAAAAAGGTAATGTGCGTAATGGGTTGATATTTTCTTAGTCCGCCCATTTCAAAAATAGTGTTGGTGTGGACCGCGTGGATGATCGCTCCTGCACCCAGGAAAAGCAGCGCTTTAAAAAATGCGTGGGTAAATAAATGAAACAATGAGGCGGTAAATCCCAACCCATCCGCAGCGTATCCTGAAACACCCAATGCCAGCATCATGTATCCGATTTGTGACATCGTAGAGAATGCCAGAATTCTTTTTATGTCAGCCTGAGTACACGCGATGACGGCTGCAAAGAGTGTGGTGAACGCACCAATGAACGCTACTACTTCCAGCGAGTTCGGTGAACCAAAGGAATACAATGGAAATAATCTTGCAACCAAGTACACACCGGCTACGACCATTGTGGCCGCGTGGATTAATGCGGAAACGGGTGTTGGGCCTTCCATCGCATCGGGCAACCAGATGTGCAACGGAAACATGGCCGACTTACCGGCTCCACCGATGAAAATTAAAATCAACGCCCACGTTAGCGCAGAGAAGCCAAGAAAAGTTGAGGTAATCCCATGAAGACTTGCAAAACCCTCCGGATCGGTAAGCAGAATAAAATCAAACGTGCCGGAATAATAGGAGAGTATCAGTATTCCGATAAGGAAACCAAGGTCGGCAAAGCGGGTAACTATAAACGCTTTTTTAGACGCGGCCACGGCCTCAGGTTTTTGGTAATAAAAACCAATTAATAAGTAGGATGAAACACCCACCAACTCCCAAAACATGTACATCTGGAAAAGATTGGTAGCCACCACCAATCCCAACATGGAGAAACTGAACAGCGATAAGAAAGAAAAATAGCGGTTGAATCCTTCCTCTTCTTTCATGTATCCAAGACTATAAATGAATACCATTAGCGATACAATGCTGATAACAAGAAGCATCATCACTGAAATGGGATCTAACAATACACCAAGCTTGATGGACAGCGAGTCAGTAAAATGAAGCCAGGTGATTTCCGATGCGATTACAGGTTTGTAATCTGCCATCGAAAACATGGTAAAAAAATAGTTGTAAGCAACTACAATTGAAAGCACCGTGGAAATGGCGATGGCAGTTGTAGCGAGTAACCCGGCAAATTGTTTGGGAAGTTTGCTGCCCGCCAACCCAACAAGAGCAAAGGAGAGGAAGGGGAGAAGGACAATCCAATATGCAAACTCAAAATTTTCCATCAGTATTTCATTTTGTCTACTTCCTCCACATTGATAGACCGGATGTTGCGGTACAGATTGATAAAGATGGCAATGGCCACGGCAGCTTCAGCTGCAGCAATGGCAATGACAAATAAGGAAAAAAAGTGTCCTTCCAATTTTCCGGGAAACAGGTAGAAATCAAAAAACACAAAATTCAGATTCACCGCGTTCAGCATGATCTCCACGCTGATCAGCATCGTGATTAAATTCTTACGGGTGAGAAATCCATAAATTCCAATGAAGAACATCAGCGTGGTTACAATCAACACGTGTTGTATAGGTACCTGCTCAATCATCTTGATTTGTTTTTGTTCGTTTGGCTACTGCAATTGCGCCAATCATGGCCGCCAACAGCAGAATACTGATCACTTCAAAGGGAAGGACATACCCATGTTCTCCATAGCCCAGCATTTTCTCCCCAATGGTGGTCATGTCTGCAATTATTCCGGTGGAGGGTTCAGCAATAAAAGTGTATTCAGAAAAACTAAGCCACACCACACCAGCACCAATAATGGCGGTAAGACCTGTTAAAATCATTTTTAAAGGATCAGGCTTTTGAAGTTTTTCGTTGATGTGGCTGGTGAGCAGAATAGAGAAAATGATCAACACTACAATTCCGCCTGCATAAACGATAAGTTGTACAGCCGCCAGAAAATAGTACGACACCATGAAGTACACCGCAGCCGTAGCACCAAGTGCAAACAACAAATAAACCGCTGCCCGTAATAAGCGCAGCGAGGTCACCGCTAATAATGAAAACACAATCATGATGGCCGATAGAGTATAGAATATGATCGCTTCGCTACCCATTATTTTATTCCGTCCATTATTTTACTTCCTGGATTATTTAAAATCTTTGTCAACTTTGACCGATCAAACACTGCATGCTCAAAGGTATTGGCCATGACAATTGCATCGGTAGGACAGGCCGGTATACATAACCCGCACATCGTACACATTTGAAGATGATACACAAACTGATCGATGGCTTTTACTTTTCGTCCCTCCACATCAATGCGCTTGCTTATAATTTCAATGGTTCCGTTTGGGCAGGCCACCTCACAGGCGGAACAGCCCGTACATTTGTGTTCATTGTTTTCATCGTGAAGCAGTACAACTTCACCGCGGAAGCGATCAAACATTTTAAGCGACTCACGGTTCTCCGGGTATTGTTGAGTGATAATTTCTTTCGGGTGGGTAAAATAATAGCCCGTCACTGACATGCCCTTCACCAGGGAGCGGAGTCCCCAAAAAATTTGTTTCAGATATGTGATAAAACTCTTCATATTAAAAATGCCAACCCATCAAACTTAAAAACGCCATGAATAGAATATTTACCAGACTTATAGGAAGGAGATATTTCCATTCCAGCGTAAGCAGCTGATCAATACGCAGTCTTGGAAACGTCCATCGAAACCACATCATCATAAAAATCAGGAAGCTGGTCTTTCCAAAAAACCATACGATGGGAGGGATGAAATCCATAACCTCATTAAATCCCGCGAAGGCGGGAATATGAAAAGGCATCCATCCACCCAGAAAAACGGTAGCTCCAATGGCGGCAACAATAAACATGTTGGCAAATTCAGCCAGAAAGAAAAATGCGAACTTCATTCCTGAATATTCGGTATGAAATCCTGCCGTTAATTCTGACTCGGCTTCTGCCATGTCAAACGGTCCACGGTTTGTTTCGGCTGTACTGGCAATGAGGAAAATCAGGAACGCAATAGCTGCCGGTATATGACCTCTGAAAATCCACCACCCGTCAGCTTGCGATTCTACGATGGTGCTTAACTGCAGACTGCCTGTAAGTACAACAATCGTCAGTAAGGACAGGCCCACAGAAAGTTCGTAACTGATAATTTGTGCTCCGGCCCGCATGGCACCAATGAGTGAATATTTATTGTTGCTCGACCATCCGGCTAATAGTATCCCTACAACTCCGATGGAAGACATTGCTGAGATGTAGAAGATTCCAATATCAAAATCTAATGCCTGCAACCCTTTCGCAAAAGGCAGCGCAGCCATAGCAAGAAAAGCAGAGATCATAATGACAAAGGGAGCCAGATTGAAAAGGAATTTGTCCGCGTCTTTATTAATGTGAGGCTCTTTCAACAAGAGTTTAATCACATCAGCAATGGTCTGGGCTGTACCCCACTTGCCAACGCGCATCGGACCGAGCCGCAATTGAAAGAAAGCGGAAATTTTTCGTTCAGCATACACCAGCACAATTCCAAGTATGGCAAAAAGGATCATAAAGGCCACACCGGCAATGGCCATTTCAATAATTAGAACAGTGTTAGGTGAAAATGATTCTGATAATCCTTCGTGGATAGCTGTGGTTAATATTGAAAATCATATAGAAAGTCCATAGCTATCGATCAATATCAGGGATTACTAAATCAAGAGTTGACATGATGGCTACGAGGTCGGCAATTTTGCAACCTCTCGCCATGTGATCTAATGCAGAAAGGTTGCTAAATCCCGGTGAACGAAACTTTAAACGATATGGACTCTTTTGTCCTTCGCTAATAATGTACACACCAAATTCACCCCGGGCAGTTTCTACTTTTTGATAGAATTCTCCTTTTGGTAATTTGATTACTGCTTTAGTGGGTACTTTGATATCACCTGCAGGAATGTTATCAATTAATTGCTCAATAATGGAAAGAGATTCCCACATTTCATCGATGCGGCATTTATAACGGGCAAAGCAATCGCCTTCTGTCCGGAGGATTTCTTTAAACGTAACTTTTGGGTAAGCGCTATACGGATCGTGTTTGCGTACATCGTTAGAAAACCCCGAAGCACGGCCGGCTGGTCCGGTTACTCCGTATCCGATTGCGTCTTCTTTTGAAAGAATACCAATGCCTTCAGTGCGCTGACGAAAAATAATATTGTCAGACAGCAACGTGTCGTATTCTGGAAGTTTCTTTTTGAAATGGGTAACAAAATCTTTAGTGCGCTTTTGAAAGTTAGGATGGATGTCGAACATCAAACCACCGGGAATGTTGTAGTTCATGGTTAAGCGGGCACCGCATGTTTCTTCAAAAATATCGGTGATCAATTCCCGGTCGCGGAAGCCATAAAGAAATGTTGTAATGGCGCCAAGGTCCATGCCCATAACACCCCACCACAATTGATGTGATGACA
>JAAUQD010000004.1 GCA_012032815.1 Flammeovirgaceae bacterium | reverse complement strand
TAAAACGTCAATAAAATATAATGTTTCCATGCGTATTGCAGCCTACATTGTAGCAATTGATAAAGTGGCCAAGACCTATAAGTACAGAGGTGGATTTTAATTTTGCGCATTTTTGAATTCTAGATCATGACTATTCACCGCGAGGGAAGAACATTACTTTTTCGTCTTACTGGTTGTACTTTTTGGAATAAACTTGGCGCTACTGTTCTTTTTCCCGTCTTCGTCATGGACTCACAACGTATCCATAGGTTGCAGTGTACTGGTTTATATAACCATACTACAGTTTTTCCGAAATCCGATTTTTGATATTCAAAAAAATGACAATCAAATTCTGGCACCTGCAGATGGTAAAGTTGTAGTCATTGAAGAAGCAGATGAGACCGAATACCTGAAAGAAAAAAGAAAACAGGTTTCAATTTTCATGTCACCCATAAATGTGCACGTCAACCGAATGCCGGTGAAGGGTTCGATCAGCTATTTTAAGTACCATGCCGGAAAATATCTGGTAGCCTGGCATCCCAAATCCAGCACCGAAAACGAACGAACGACCGTAGTAGCTAAAATGCACAATGGAACTGAAATCCTTTTTCGTCAGATTGCCGGTGCCTTGGCGCGCAGAATTAAGTGGTACGTAAAGGAAGGAGATGAGATGCAGCAGGGGCAGGAGTTTGGCTTCATCAAGTTTGGGTCACGCGTAGACCTCTTTCTTCCCCTATCGGCCAGGATTTGCGTAAAAGCAGGAGATAAAACAAAAGGCGGAAAGACCGTAATCGCTGAACTAAGCTGAAAAACTTACTTCTGCGGTAATTTTTAGACACCCAGCAATGCTCAACCCATGGTAATCGCTACCTTTATGGTTCTGATTCCATTCCTTGATCATTTTAACTATAAAGCTTGGTTCGCGGAAGAACTTCAGACTTAAAAAAATTTCATGACCAATAACCTTAAATTTTCTACGGAGCCACGTGAGTTTTTCGCTACGCTGAATCAGCGGGTGAACTCTTACTTTAAGACGAACAACATTAGCAAAAATGCCAATGCATCGATGGTCATTAAAACCATTTTTATGTTTTCGCTTTATTTCGTTCCCTATTTCTTTATGGTGGGCTCCGGAGTAACAAGCCTCTTGGTGTTCTTTATACTTTGGATATTAATGGGATTTGGAAAGGCCGGAATCGGTTTATCCATTATGCATGATGCCAATCACGGCAGTTATTCTCAAAAACAATGGATTAATAATGTACTTGGCGCTTCACTGAACATCGTAGGTGGGCACGCCTTTAATTGGAAAGTTCAACACAATGTTCTCCATCATACGTATACCAATGTTCATGAAGTTGATGAAGATATTAGTCCTCGGGGTATCATTCGAATGGCGCCAGAATCAGATTGGAAACCAATCCATAAATACCAACACTATTATGCATGGTTTTTTTATGGACTTCTCACTTTTGTGTGGATCGTATTTAAGGATTATTCGCGTTTGCACCGTTACGGCAAAGATGGGATGGTAGAGAAGCAACGGTCGACCTTAACCAAGGAGTGGATACTTTTAATGATTACTAAGATCAGCTATCTGGGTTATACCCTGGCTGTACCAATCATATTTACTCCATTTACCTGGTGGCAGGTTTTCCTTGGGTTTTTCATCATGCATTACATAGCAGGATTTATTCTAGCTGTTATCTTTCAGCCTGCGCATGTCATCGAAGGGACAGAATATCCGGTAGCTGACACTGAAGGGAACCTGGAAAATAACTGGGCCGTACATCAAATGAAAACGACAACGAATTTTGCTCATAAAAACCGGATACTTTCCTGGTATGTTGGTGGCTTGAATTATCAGGTTGAGCACCATTTATTCCCGCATGTTTGCCACATTCATTATCGGGATATCGCTCCCATTGTAAAGCAAACTGCAGCTGAGTTTGGGGTTCCGTATAAATCCAAAGACACATTCATGGATGCCATGAAAGGGCATTTTACAATCATGAGGGAGTTAGGGAAAAAACCAGTGCTTAGTCCCGCGCGTGCCTAACCGGCAACTACTTCGTCAAACGCTTTCGTAAAAGATTTCATTTCATCCAGAGTTCCGATACTAACTCGGCACCATTCTTTGTTTTGATAGTCCCAAACCCGAATCTGGAATCCTCGCTTTTCTACTTCCTTAAGAATTGTTCTTCCATCTTTTGGTGCTGGAAATAAAACACAATTCGTACGGGATTTTCCATGAAACCATTTTTTGGAATCGAGATAATTTTGGAAATAGGTTAACGCTTCATTGTTCTTGGCTCTTGACATATTTTCGAATTCAGTATCATTCAGCGACACCTTGGCAGCGGCTAATGCGGCCTGATTAATGACAGGTCCCATTTGATACCTGGACAACTTCTTAATCATATCCGGCTGTGCAATAGCATACCCAATTCGTAATCCTGCCAGTCCATATACCTTAGAAAAAGTGCGTGAAACGATCACATTATGTCCTTTCTTCACCAGTTCCATCATTGACCGTTGTTCGGATGGCTCAAGAAACTGCAGGTAGGCTTCATCGGCAAATACAATTGTTTTTTTGCTCATCTCCGTACAGAACTCTGAAAGTTTGGCTCCCTCTAAAACCGTTCCTGTGGGGTTGTTTGGATTGCAAACGAACATAAGTCGGGTATCACTTTTTACAGCCGATGCCAATGCTTCAAGATTATGGACATGATAATCATCAAGATCAACTTTATCCCAACGAGCATTTAACTTTACGGCATAATCCATAAGGGAGCGAAACGTTGGGTAAGCCGATAATACGGCACCACCCTCAAGCCCAACAGCTAAACCTGCCAAACACAATGTTTCTGAAGAACCGTTTACAATCAGGACATGGTCTGGAGATACTCCTTCCTTTTCGGCAATTACTTTTTTAAACTCGCTTACCGGCTCAAACGCGTACCTGTTAAATTCATTCATAGCCTCTTGCACAGCCTTTCGTGCTTTTGCCGAAGGCCCATAGGGATTTTCGTTAGAGCCCAAACGAATTAGTTTTCCATTGTTGAGCATCGGGGTAAAGTCTCTTTCCGCATTACTCACCGGACCTGCGAGCAGTTGATCAGAAAGCGATAATCCGATTGGGATGCCCACGCCCAGTGCAATGGCAGACTTAAGCCAATTTCTTCTCGATAGATTATTCATAACGTATGGATTGAAATTGAAAGTACAGATTTTTCAATCTAATCATAGATTGATTTTAATGAATGGTTGAAAATGAATTTGGGTATTAGCAGAATTGCGACACCCGGATAGCTAACCTTTCTAAAAAGAAAGAATCAATTGAATCAAAATCGTTTAGCTTGTCACTATCGACATCCAACACCAGGATTACCTGACCATCTTTAATGATCGGAACAACTAGTTCAGATTTGGTTTCTGAACTACAGGCGATGTGCCCGGGAAACTCATCAACATTCGGCACCAGAATGATCTTCTTTTCTTTCCAGGCTGCACCACACACCCCTTTGCCAAAGGATATTCGGGTGCATGCAATCGGCCCTTGAAACGGACCGAGAACCAGTTCATCATTTTTTACCATGTAAAATCCAACCCAAAAAAATGCATGGCCTGTTTCAACGCTGCCGAAATATTTGCCAGGTTGGCCACCAAATCTTCCTCCCCGTCAATCAGAGCTTCAATTTGAGGAATCAGCGATTCGTACTTTTCTTTTTTACTGGATGAATTTATGATGGTAAGTTGTTCAGCCATAATTCATGGTTGTTCGATTGAGACTGAAGATGACGGTCCTGTTTCCCTTCCTTCTTCACCCATGGTGGACTGAGCAATTGTATCAATTTGCTGATTGTTCATTTGAACTGTAGTGGATGATCCTACCGGACTTTCCATTTTATCCTCTTTAAAAAATCGTTTTTGCAGAATAAGAATAAATGCAACTCCAATGAAAATACTTGAATCGGCTATGTTGAATACAGGGCTAAAAAAAAGAAAGTAGTCGCCACCAATAAGCGGAACCCATGTTGGCCAGAAGAAATCCATAATGGGGAAAAATAACATGTCAATGACCTGCCCGTGAAACCAAGGTGAAACTGATTCGGGAAGTGAGTTATCCAAAAGCACTCCATAGAAGGTGCTGTCAATCACGTTTCCTACGGCTCCTCCAAGAATTAAGGATAAGCACAGGAGAAACCCTACGTGGTAATTTTTCCGGATAGATCGGACTAAGTAATACCCGATTCCAATCATGGCTCCTATTCTAAAAAAAGTCAATGCCAGTTTTCCAAACTCATTTTCCCATCGAATACCAAACGCCATTCCCGGATTTAATAAATAATGAAGCTTAAACCATTCACCCATTACATTTATTTCCTCGTGCAGGTACATGTATTTATGAACCAACAGTTTGCTGGTTTGATCGATTGCAATAACCGCCAGAACAATTAAAAAATATTTTGCGTATTTCATTTTACTTGTATCCTCACCCGAAGTTTGAAATCATCCATATCCACTTCGGTACTTTCATTTACCTTCTCTTTCAACTCCAAACTCAGTGCCTGGGTTTCACTGCTTATATATTCATGAAACTCGGTCAGTGCGGCTGTGACCAGCTCACCGTCTTTTTCTACCTCAATACCGATTTTATCCAACACTTCCAGTCCCATCTCTTTTCTCAAATTTTGAATCCGATTCACAAAATCACGGGCTATCCCTTCCCGCTTCAATTCCTCAGTAATGGTAATATCCAGTGCAACCGTAACCTCGTTGTCGGTTGCTACCGACCAACCTGGAATATCTTCAGAACCAATCACCACATCCTCCATCGCAAACTCATATCCACCTTTAGAAAGCAATCCTTCTTTCTCCAGCTTATTTATTTCCATTTGGTCAAAGGTTGCAATTACCGCAGCCACATCTTTCATTTTAGAACCGTATTGCCGACCCAGTTTTGAAAAATTTGGCTTCGCCTTTTTAACCAACAGGCCTGAGGCATCGTCAATGTACTCGATGGCCTTAACATTTACTTCTGCTCTAATAATTTCTTCCACTTCACGAATTCGTTTCGAAAATTGATCATCAAGCACAGGAAGCAGCACTTTTTGGAGAGGGGTCCTGACTTTGATCTGGGCGTTCTTGCGAATGGAGTGTACCAGCGAACAAATCCGCTGAGCATAGTCCATTGATATTTCAAGATCCACATCAATATACTTCTCTTCAGGTTTTACCAAATCGGTCAGATGAACCGATTCAAACCTAAGCGGAGTATTGTTTTTTACTGCTTTGCCCCTGACATTATCCGTAAGCGCTTTATACAACCAGTCTGAAATAAACGGAGCGATCGGGGATATTAACTGCGCGTTTACCAAAAGGCACGTGAACAGTGTTTCGTAAGCACCTTTTTTATTTTCTGAAAGTTCACCGCGTGATGAAGGTTGCCAAAAACGCTTTCTATTCAATCGTACATACCAATTTGATAAATGATCGTTCACAAATTCCTGGATGGCACGGGCGGCTTTTGTAGGCTCATAATCCGAATACGCTTCCGACACCTCCACAATTAATCGTTGTAGTTTGGAAATAATCCACCTATCCAAATTGGTTAGTTTATTTTGTGGCACATTGTCCAATTCATCTTTAACGAACCCGTCTATGTTTGCATACAGCGCAAAGAAGGAATACGTATTGATCAACGTTCCAAAAAACCTCCGTTTTACTTCTGAGATTCCGTCAGCATTAAATTTTAAATTTTCCCAGGGCGGTGCGTTTTCAATCATGTACCACCGCACTGCATCCGAACCGTGGGTGGAGATGGTATCAAACGGGTTTACGACATTACCTTTGCTTTTGGACATCTTGTTGCCTTCTTTGTCCAGCACCAGTCCATTTGAGATTACATTCTTAAAAGCTACGCTTTCAAAAAGCATTGCTCCAATGGCGTGAAGTGTAAAAAACCATCCTCTGGTTTGATCTACTCCCTCAGCAATAAAATCAGCCGGAAAACTTTTTTCGAAAACATCTTTATTTTCAAACGGATAGTGCCATTGGGCGTACGGCATAGCCCCCGAATCAAACCAAACATCAATCAGATCTTGTTCGCGATGCATTGCCTTCCCATCCGAACCCACTAAAATAATATCGTCTACATAGGGACGATGAAGATCGAAGCTTTCATCAATCTCCTGAGTCATCAGGCCCGCCTTAACAGATAACTGTACTTCCTTCTTCAATTCCTCCAACGACCCGATGCATTTTTCCTCTTTTCCATCTTTCGTTCGCCAAATGGGAAGCGGTGTTCCCCAAAATCGGGAGCGGGATAAATTCCAATCCACAAGATTTTCAAGCCAATTGCCAAAGCGCCCGGCACCTGTTGATTCCGGTTTCCAGTTAATGGTCTTATTAAGTTCAACCATTTTGTCTTTACAAGCCGTGGTTTTTATAAACCATGAATCGAGAGGATAATATAAAATAGGCTTGTCAGTGCGCCAGCAATGCGGATATGAATGTTCATATTTCTCTACACGAAAAGCCTTGTTCTCCTCTTTGAGAATAATGGATATGATGACGTCCGTAGTTTTATAATCCGGATGTGATTCATCTTCATCGGTATAGTTCTTTACATAAAAATCGGAAGCCGATAAAGTCTTATGTGTTTTGATTTTATATGTCGAAACTCCTTCCGCTAATTTTTTCCAATCTCATCAATAAACCGTCCATGACGATCAACTACCGGAAGCTCAACTCCAGTTTCATCCTTAATAGTAAGCGGAGGAATGTTATGTTGCTTAGCTACTCTAAAGTCATCTGCCCCAAACGTGGGTGATGTATGCACCACACCCGTACCCTCTTCAGTAGTTACGAAATCACCGGCAACAATCTGAAATGCGTTTTCAACATCATACAATGGAGAAAGGTAAGGCATAAGCTGTTCGTAGTGAATGCCAACTAGCTTACTCCCTCTAAATTCATTCGTGATTTCAAATGGAATGATCTTATCTCCCGGTGTGTAATCAGAAATTTTTACACTTTCGTTTTTTGCAGAGAAATATTTTGATAACAAATTCCTGGCTAGAATAACTTTTACCGGCTTATGCGTGTATGGATTGAACGTATTGACTTGAATATAGTCGATTCGCTCACCTACAGCGAGTGCTGTGTTAGCCGGCAGTGTCCATGGTGTTGTTGTCCATGCTAATACCCTTACCTCCTCGCTCTCCGATCCAAACAGGAATTCAGATTTCGAATTTCTGATCACCTTAAACTGCGCTACGATCGATGTGTCCTTTACATCCTTATAGCAGCCCGGCAAATTCAATTCATGTGAACTTAGTCCCGTTCCTGCTGCCGGAGAAAAGGGTTGAATTGTATATCCTTTATAGAGAAGTTTCTTTTTATAAAGTTCTTTAAGAATCCACCACACCGATTCAACATACTTACGATCGAACGTGACATATGGATTGTCAAGATCTACCCAGTATCCCATTTTCTGAGTAAGATCATCCCACTGATCTTTATATTTCATGACCGTCTCCCGGCATTTCTGATTGTAATCGGCCACGCTGATCGACCGTCCGATGTCATCTTTGGTAATGCCAAGCTGCTTTTCAACCTGCAACTCAACAGGAAGACCATGGGTATCCCATCCTCCCTTGCGTTTTACCTGGTAACCCTCCAATGTTTTATATCGGCAAAAAATATCCTTGACGGTTCTTGCCATGACGTGATGAATACCCGGTGTTCCGTTGGCCGATGGCGGACCTTCATAAAAAGTGAATGATTCGCTTCCTTCACGGTTTGATACTGATTTTTCAAAAATTTTCTCCTGCTGCCAGAATGCCAAAACTTCATCGGCAATCCTCGCCAAATCAAGTTCCTTGCTTTCCCTGTACTTTTCTGTCATGGTCAATTGAAATTCTGCGCAAATCTATACTTATTATGCTGTACTCTATTCAGCGGCCGGGTGCCTGTTACTGATTTTAATCCGGTTCAGATCGATGTCTTTATCTCGTTCCTCCAGGTAGTAGTCGGGATCAACATCATCAATGAGTGATCGCTCACCCCGCTTATAATTGGCTTTGTCAAATGACAAGATCAGAGCCGGCAATAATATCATGTTTGTAATCATGGAAATTAACAGTGTACATGAGGTTAGAATTCCCAAAGCAATGGTGCCACCAAACGAGGAGAAAGCAAAAATTATAAAACCTGCAAAGAGAATTACCGAAGTATAGAACATGCTCGATCCGATTTCCAGAATACTGGTACTCACTGCCAGCGGAACATAGAACCGGTTGGCCTGCAATTCCTGTCTGTACTTGGCTAAAAAATGAATTGAATAATCCACAGAGATACCAAACGTTATACTGAAAATAATTACCGTGCTGGGTTTGAGTGGAATGTTCAAAAAGCCCATCATACTTGCCGTAATCATCATAGGGATCATATTTGGAATAAGAGAAATAATGATCATTCTGAAATTGGTGAATAACAATCCCATGGTAACGGCTATTAAACCAAATGCCAACAACAAACTCCCTCTCAGATTTCTAATCAGAAATTTATTGCCCTTGATAAACAGCGGGGTTGTTCCGGTTATAGTGGCTTTGATTTCAGTATCGGCAAAAATGCTGTCTCGTCCAGGAATGATTACCTGATTGACCAGTGAATCCATCTTATCGGAACCAACATCCGCTACCTGCAGTGAGATTCGCATTTTTTGCATGGTGGAGTCAACAAAAGAATTGAATAGCCCGGAATTATCGGATTGATCCCTCATGTATCGAAGGATAAATGCGCGCTCTCTATTGTCCGGCAATGAGTATCGCGCTGGATTATTATTATAAAACGCCTGCTTCGCAGCTTTGACAAAACTCACCAGCGACACAGGTTGTGACAAATCGCGATGGCTGGCTAAAAACTGCTCGAACTCCTCAATCTTTTTCAGATTTTTAACATCCAATACCCCTCTGCGCTTGCCGGTATCAACCATAAATTCCAGCGGCATTACTCCACTAAAGTTTTCTTCGAAAAATTTAAGATCCTTTTTAACTGTACTTTCTTCCGGCAGATCATCAACCATGTAGGAAAGGGCATTCATTTTATAAATTCCTACAGCCGTTATGGCAACTATTAATATCGTGACTCCATAGATCATTGGTCGATTCCGGTGAACGATCAGATCAATTCCAGACAAAATCTTATCAATACCTTTTAGATCTAAATGACGGAGGTGCTTTGCCGAGGGAGGAGGCATCCAGGAAAAAACACCAGGAATCAGAATTAGACTTACAACAAACGTAGCCATCACATTCAGTCCGGCTACAATTCCAAATTCACGAAGTACGGTGATATCGGCTGTCAGTAAAACTAAAAATCCGATGGCAGTGGTAAGATTAGTCAGCAGTGTAGCCATTCCGATTTTTCGCACTACACGGCTAATGGCCAGCATTTTGTTGCCGTGCATGGCAAATTCAGCATGGTATTTATTCATCAGGTACACGGCATTGGGTATACCGATAACCACAATGACCGGGGGAATTATTCCGCTTAGTAGTGTAATCTTAAAGCCCAGCAAAACGATAGTTCCCATTACCCACACTACCACAATTCCGATAACGATCAGCGGAAAGATAACCGCACGAAAAGACCGGAAGAAGATGAGCAGTATTATTCCTGTAATCAGAACGGAGATGAGCAAAAACATTCTCAGTTCCGAACCCACCTGATCTGCGATCACCGATCGAACAAACGGTAGCCCTGCAAAGTGAAGTTGAATGTTTAGTCGATGAACTAAACTTTTCTCCCAGCGAAATAATGTTATTGGTTAAATCTATTCTTCCGGATGAGTTGAGAACATCCTTACGAATGGAAACGAGCATGGCAATAGCTCCATTATTCTCATTTACAATCTGCCCGATGTAAAAGCGCTGATTCTGTGCAATGTCCAGCAAACTATCCAACACCTGCTGATCCCGGATTTTATCAGGAAAATATCAGTCAATACAAACTTGGTATTGGCTGTATCCTTTTCAATCATTTTTATCAAAGGAAGGGCAATGACATCATTTACACCTTCCAGTTTTTTTATCTCAAAGCAAAGCTGCCGGAATTGGAGAAAGTTTTCGATTTGAAATATCGAACTGTCTTTAAGACCTACGGCTACAATGTTGCCATCCTCTCCGAACTGCTTTCGGAACTCTTCGAAATAAATCATCTCGGGGTCGTTGGCCGGTACGGTACTTCGAAAATCGTAGCTCATTTCTACCTTCGAAGCATGATACCCCATAAAAATGGTGAATAGCCCTATTACAATGAAAAGCGATAGCCGGTACTTAATTATAAAATGAGCTAGCTGCGTCCACATGGTTTAGTTCAGGTACATGAAGGTTATCTTCTAACATTAACCAGTAGATCGATTTTGCTATCCAATATGCCAGCTGGATCGGGGACTGGTCTAAAGTAAGCGGCAAATCTAATGAATTTTGAAGTTTTTGGTCACCCCGCTCTTATTAATTATATGGGTAGTGCCTGGCTGATTCTACTCAGGAAAGAGAGATTCCTTTAATCTTGCGATAAAGCGAGAGGGCGTATCGGTCTGTCATTCCCGACACAAAATCAATAATAAAGCGCAACATGCCATAGTATGATGTGCTTTGCCCGATAGCGGCCCTGACTTCTGGAGGCAAAAGGAGCATCAAATTGTCGTATTTCTTGGATTTACCATTCGAAAGATATGCTCACCGGCACGAACAAACTCTTCCATGAGACCGGGCAACACTTCATGTCCGGCAGCCTCAATCTCAACAACATGACGTGATTTATAGATTTTGGCAACAGATACCTGCTGAATTGCAGACAATGATTCTTTACTGAGACAATGATCGGTTAAAGCCACATCGAATTTGCCGGCCAATATCTCCTCTTCATAATCCAAAAATACAGCAGCGCATTCATCAATCAATTTATTAATAGCCATTGCCCTAAGCACCGCTATCTTTTCATTTTGGCTGGAAAGTTTATCCAGTTTGTTCTGGTCAAAATCAGTTTTGAGAATATCGGCCAATAATTCGATGGTCTCATTTAACGAAATCAATCCTAAGCGGCATCCGTCTTCAAGGTCGATGATATGATAACAAATGTCATCTGCCGCTTCTACTAAAAAAGCGAGTGGATGCCGGAGCCACACTCCTTCCCGTACTTTTTCAATTTCGAGTTGAGTTGCCAGGTTTTCAAACAACGGGGCCTCTGTTTGAAAGAATCCAAATTTCTTCTGGCTCTTCTTTTCTCCTTTCCGATTGGAATGTAAAGCACTGCAGGGATACTTGGTAAAAGCACCCAGAGCAGCCAAAGAAAGTTTCAATCCGTATTGATAACTGTTAATGATTCTGAACCCCTGAGCATTCCCTTCGAAACGAATCAAATCCTGCCACTCTGCCTCAGATACAGAAGTCTTAATCAGCGATGCCGAATTCTGTTGAATAAAATAATCTGATATGGCATTTTCTCCGGCATGACCGAATGGAGGATTGCCCAGATCATGAGCCAGGGATGCTGATGCAACAACGGCTCCAATATCAAATAAAGAATAATCCTTTTTGAGTTTCGGATGACGCTCGATAATGACCTCTCCAACTTTTTTGCCCAGCGAGCGACCAACACTTGACACTTCGAGACTGTGAGTAAGGCGGGTATGGACAAAGTCATGTTCGGGCAGTGGATGTACCTGTGTTTTATCCTGAAGTCTTCTAAACGGATGTGAAAAAATGATCCGGTCAAAAATCCTGTTCAAAAATGCTTCGTGAAGGTCCTGAAACGGGCTTTTTTTGGTCGAGACGATTTGAAGATAATAGAGAAATCCAGTTCATGAACGAGCCAAGATACGAGTTATTTGTGGTTAAGGAATATTGGGTCTTGCTGCAAAAGCCGGGTCATGACCTCGTACAGTTCTGGTAGTTCTGACTTGAATTGCGCAGGTCGCTCAAAAAAATTTTCAACAGCCACCGCAAAAAATTCCTCCTCATTTTTAAAAGCATATTTTCTGAAAAAATGATTTTCAGGAATTGCCGAAATTTTTCTTTCTACAATCTGATTGTATTCTGCCAGCGTGGCGCTGTCAAAAATCTCGTATGAAAATAATTTGTTCTCGAGCCATAACGCATGAGATAATTCATGAACCAGCAGGTTAATCCCATCATTGGGATCATCAAAACCATGTTTAAAACTTTGCCACGAAAGCACGATGAGCCCCAACGCAGGATTGGTTTCTCCCTTGTGGTATTGTTTGGTTACCGGTGAGTAATACTTATCGGGGTAGACAATTATTCTTTTAAAAGCATCAAAGCAATCTTCCGTTAAAAATAAAGTCATTTGTGTGGCTACCGAAGCAATGAGATAGCGGATAGCGTTGAAATTAGTAAGCGGTGATCGACCGAATTTCCTGAACTCAATAGTTGTTGTTTCCAAAAAATAGTACGCCCGCCATTCAAACTCTTTCCTTTTTTCGGGGGTTAAATTGTTGTAGTAGACATTAATAAACTCAAGCTGATGACTGATAGGTCTTAAATACTTGGGGAAGTGGTAAAAAAGAATCTTCTTAAACCACCGTTGCTCGCGAATCGCTACAGAGGCAATCAGCAACGGAATGGGTAAGACAACTAGAAGAAAAATCAGCCAATGCATTAAATGCTTTTGAGCAGCGCAGATAAGGAGCACGTGGCTCCAATTACTTTATTTAAGTTTTCAATCTTCACTCGTTCCTGATTCATAGTATCCCGATCGCGGACAGTAACCGTATCATCCTGAAGCGTCTGATGATCAATCGTAACGCAGTAAGGAGTGCCTATCGCGTCCATTCGTCTGTACCTGCGACCAATAGTATCTTTATCTTCATAGTAGCATGAATAATCGTATTTGAGATCGTTCATGATCGCAATCGCTTTCTCCGGCAAACCGTCTTTCTTTATCAACGGTAATATGGCAACTTTATTTGGTGCGAGGGCGTGTGGAATTCTCAACGCCACCCGTTCACTTCCATCTTCCAGCTTTTCTTCTGTATATGCGTTTGATAAAATGGCCAGAAAAGTTCTGTCCAGTCCTATCGATGTTTCAACAACATAGGGAATAAAGTTTTCATTTTTCTCCGTGTCAAAATATTGCAGCTTCTTTCCTGAAAATTTTTCATGGTTTCGAAGATCAAAGTCGGTGCGCGAATGAATTCCTTCAAGCTCTTTGAATCCCATGGGGAAGTTAAATTGAATGTCACAGGCGGCATTCGCATAATGTGCGAGATTCAGATGATCATGAAACCGATAGTTCGACTCCCCAAGCCCAAGCGACAGATGCCACTTCATTCGTTTTTCTTTCCAGAATTCATACCAGGTCATTTCGTCACCCGGCTTAACAAAAAACTGCATCTCCATCTGCTCAAATTCACGCATGCGGAAAATGAATTGACGGGCAACAATTTCATTCCTGAAGGCTTTTCCAATTTGTGCAATCCCAAATGGAATTTTCATCCTTCCTGTTTTCATGACATTAAGGAAATTCACAAAAATTCCCTGGGCCGTCTCTGGCCGCAAGTAAATTTTATTGGATTCATCCACCACGGATCCCATTTCTGTAGAAAACATGAGATTGAACTGACGTACATCAGTCCAGTTGCGAGACCCACTTACAGGATCCGCAATTTCAAGGTCAACTATCAATTGCTTAAGCTCAATAAGATCCGACTTCTCCATACTCTCTTTGAGCCGGGCATTGATATCATTAATTTTTTTGGTGTACTCACTCACCCTCGGATTTGTAGCGATATACATCTCACGATCAAAGGTATCTCCAAATCGCTTGGCCGCTTTTTCGCATTCCTTTTCAATCTTATCTTCAATCTTTACAATGGCATCTTCAATCAAGACATCGGCACGATATCGTTTTTTAGAATCTTTGTTATCAATCATCGGATCGTTAAAAGCATCGACATGCCCTGAGGCCTTCCACGTGGTCGGGTGCATAAAAATGGATGCATCAATGCCTACAATGTTTTCGTGCAGCTGAGTCATGGCCTTCCACCAATATGTTTTGATGGCATTTTTCAATTCAACACCATTCTGCCCGTAGTCATAAACGGCACTTAACCCATCATAAATTTCACTGCTTGGAAAATAAATCCATACTCCTTCGCATGGGATATGATCTTCTTTAATTGATTATCGTCCTGATTGGCCATAGGCCGCAAAGATAGAAGGGTGAGCCAAAAGTTCTAAAATAATGATGCACGACAGTGCTAAATTAAGGGCGAAGTGAAATTTTAAAAGTAGTGCCTATCCCAACCTTTGAATCCACTGTAATCTGTCCATCCAACTTGTTCACAGCATCCTTTACAATGAATAATCCAAGGCCCGACCCCTCTTTGTCAGAATCTGCACGGTAAAAAAGATTGAATATGTTTTTTAAAAGATCAGGGGCTATTCCTATTCCATTGTCCTCCACTACGATTTCAATCGTACTATTCACCTGACTGGCAGATAGCCTTACAAATTGATTATCTTTTTGATGATCTCTGTATTTGATGGCGTTGGAAACAAGGTTGCTTAGAATAATTTCAAGTGCCAATGGATCTGTCTCAATTGAGAAACTGTCATCAATTTTAGTTTCAAATTTTATATCACCGGCCCCCTGGGTATAGTTTAATTTCTTAAAAACCTCAGCCACAAGAAACGGCAGATTAATCAACTCCCGAACCTGCCCAAGTTTTTCATTGCGCACGAGATGAATTGTCTTACTGATAAACGCATTGAGAGATTCAATCCGCTGCCGGATTAATTGACAATACTCCTTAAGTTCCCGATTATTATCTGATCGCTCGGCCAAATGAACCAAACCCAAAACAGAAGCCAGCGGGGATCGCAAATCATGCGATATGGAGTACACCAATTTATCCAATTCATCATTGGTTTTTAACAACTGGTGGTTTTGATCACGAACCATTTTTTCGTTAAGCAATAAATTTTCTTCCGTTTCATGACTTAGCCTGGCGTACATGAGAATTGAATAAACCGAAACCAAAGACGCAATGATTGTATTGGTTACAAAAAAGAACCTCGCTTCATCTTCATTGACCTGCCTGTATTCCATAAACTCTGGCGTAAACCATTCAAGGTAGGTTGACATAAAAAAAAGAAATGACACTGAAACAAAAAAAGCGAGTACAACAGTCGTTCATACCCAAAAAGGGCCATCGCGATGGTGCCTACTGTTACAAAATGGAGGTGCATGCCCGTTTCAAAAGGCTCGGAGCTAGCCACCAATAGTATAAAAAAGATTAAAAAAACTGAGGCTTAAAATTTTTGTCAAATGAACATGATTTCGCCTTGTCAGCCAATTCGTAACAAGGGAAAGCGCCAGAAACATGATATACACAGCAGGAGGAACATGGATGTTCATCGAAATATCAATAACCGCGTAGGTAATGGTGACGATAAACACAACAACTGAAAGCTGAAGAAGGAGTGTTTTCCTCTTGCGATCAGCGAAACTGAGAGTAGAATATAATGTATCGTTCAATTCAATTTTTTGTTCAGGGCCATCCCAAATCTTGGCAAAATTAGCAAATGCCCAAAATAAGGCTTGATTTAACTTACTTTGAATGGAAGCCGTATGGTAAAGACGGATCCCTCTTTAATACGCGAATTAACCTGAATTATTCCTGAAATCTTTTCGAGTGCCTCTTTGACAATGTATAATCCCAGACCGGAACCGATCGACTTCTCATTGGCCCGGAAGAACATATCGAACACCCGTGACTTATGTTCATCTTCTATGCCCTGACCATTATCCTCAATCTCCAGGATAAACGATTTGTCTTTGGAGTAGGCATTGACTTTCACATACCTGTTTGTTTTCTCCAGGTCATGGTATCGCAGCGCATTGGAAATCAGGTTACTTAAAATAATTTTTATTCGTTCACGATCTGTTCGAACAGAAAGTGTTCGTTCAAAATTACACTCCAGCGTAATTTGATCTGCTTCCGGACCGTACCGAAGTGATTCCCAGACTTCATGCACCAAATCGTGAACAACAACCACTTCCTCATGAACAGCAACCCGGTTGTTTCTGGAATATTCGGTTATGTCTTTTATGAATTTTTCCAACGACTTAATTCGTTGGTCCATTAAGTTTAAATAAAATTTTATTTCTTCGGTGCTCTTGCTGTGCTTAGCAATGTATAACAAACCCATTACCGAACTTAAAGGAGCGCGAAGATCATGACTTGCCGAATAAACAAACCGATCCAGTTCACTATTGGTTTTGCTCAACTGAAGATTCTTTTCAAGAATTTCACCTTCCTGGTGCGCATTGATCTGATTTAAGATATGAATGATAAGGCTTGTTACTAATATCAAAACTGAAAAATTCAGAAATAAATAAATTTTTGCTGTGGAGGGGGAGAAATCACGATAAGGAAGAATTGAAAAATCAACCCAATATGAAGCTATGAATAGCATGAAAGTAAAAATGGCGAACACTAAGGGTTTGATGACTTCTTTTGAACCAAACAATACAAATGCCGCAAACACCGTAATGGGAAACAGCAAAAACGAAGCTGAAGTATAAGGTTCACTGCTGGCAAATAAATAGATGGCAAGGTTTATTAATGGAAATAAAATAATGACCGCGAGATTTCTTTTTCCTTTTTGGTTTAAAAAAAATGATAAGGACAGAATTGCAAAAACAAGAAACAACCAGGGCAGAGTATTATAATAGCCAAGCAGCGCATACACCAAAAAATAAATCGATCCGGCAGAAAGGGAAATAATTATGTAGTAACCGACCAATAGAGTTTTTCGGATTTCTCCATACGTTCCATTGCGATTACCCAGAATAAATTTATTTAACCTTTTTATCATTTATAGTCATCAAATCTATTCAGCTTAATGAAATGATAATTAACGGATTACAATAAGTTTGACCCGATGCAAGGTTTTGACCAAAATTGAAGAATTATCAATCGAAAACTCTTCAATAAATGGGTTGGGATTTTAAGAAATGGCTTCCGCCAAATAGGAATTCAAAGGCTTTACTGCCAGATACGCTTTCATGGCATTTTTTAAAAATGATTTTTTAACAACGTCAGTATCTGAAAATTGGTGAGAAACAATAAAACTCCTCAGTTTGAGCCATTCATTATACTGATGATCTTTAGGGAATCCTTTCGGTGAAGTCTTCAAAGCATCCTCATCATAGAATTTTTTGAAATATTTTTTGAAACTTTTCTCAGCGACAATCTTTTCCAATCGCTTTCCATTGTAGTCTATTTCCTGTCGTACCTTAGCCAACAAGTCTGCTTCGGGCATAAACAAACCCCCAGCAATAAAACTTTTATTTCCCGGTTCGATGTGAATATAATATCCGGGGCGGCCAAGGCCTTTGCCACTTCCTGAAATGGCGGCTCCAAAATTCTTTTTATAAGGGCTCTTGTCCTTACTGAACCGTACATCCCTGTAAATTCTAAACGTCAGTTTTTTGGGTCCAGGCCGATCAGCGATGAATCAATGACGGTAAGCTCTTTCAGCAGGTCTGCTGTAAATTGATCAAACCGATTTTTAGCTTCCAGGTACTTGTCCTTATTCTTTTCGAACCATTCCCGGTTATTGTTTTTAGCCAGGGATTTCAGAAATTTTAAAATGATGTCCATGGTTTTGAAATTTAGATTGAGAAGCTACAAAAAATCCATGATCTTCTCCAACCCCATTCCTCGGGAAGCTTTAATCAGAATAGTGGAATTCTTTATTGGCTTTGATTCAATTTCCTGAATTAATTCCTCACGAGATTGAAAATACCGGGCATGGGGCACAATATCTTTTGTCCATTTTGTAAACTCTCCACACAAATAGGCTGTGGGGATTCCGGCATCAAGTATTAGTTTGCCCAGCTCACCATGCTCACGTTCAGTTTGATCACCCAATTCATACATGTCGCCCAGGATCACTACTTTGTTATCCGCTTTTATTGATTTCAGGTTTTTTATCGCTGCTTCCATAGAGCTTGGATTAGCATTGTAGGCATCCAGAATAATTGTATTAGTGTTCTTTCTGACCACTTCCGATCTCATATTTGCCGGCTGGTATTCAGCTATGGCTTCTGCGGCTTTCGCGGCATCCACTTCAAAATATTTTCCAATACAAAGCGCCACCGCCACATTCTCAAAATTATAGGCACCCATGAGGTGCGTGGCTATTACTTGTCCTTTTTCATCTTTTACTTTAATGTAAGGATCCGTTTCGACCAATTCGGAATTATAGTAATCCCCTTTGGTAGGATACATCAAAGGAGCATCAAATCGTTTCGCCATATTTGACAGAATTCGGTTTTCAGAATTAATCCAAACTGTTCCCTTATGTTGTATCAGGTGATGATACAGTTCTGATTTACCGCGGATAATATTCTCAAACGATCCGAATGTGCCAATGTGTGCTTTCCCTATGTTCGTGATAAACCCATGGGTTGGGTTGGCTATACCGCAAAGAACAGCAATCTCACCTACATGATTTGCCCCCATTTCAATGACCGCTATTTCATGCGTATCGTCTATGGACAAAATGGACAGTGGTACACCAATGTGATTATTGAGATTTCCCCGGGTCGCAAACGTTTTATATTTCTTACTTAGAACACCATATACCAATTCTTTGCTGGTGGTTTTTCCATTTGATCCGGTAAGCCCTATTACCGGTATTTGCAATTGGTTGCGATGAAAAGTGGCCAGTTGCTGAAGTGCTTCGAGCGAATCGTTAACCACTACCATTCGGGAGTTCGTGGCAAATTTCTTATCATCCAACACAACCAAACTGGCTCCTTTATCCAGCGCTTCATTGGCAAATTGATTTGCATTAAAATTTGGACCCTTCAAAGCAAAGAATACCGAACCGGGGGTGATGTGCCTTGTGTCTGTCGATACCTTTCGAACCGAGAGATATTTTTGATACAATTCTTTAGTTTCCATTTGATTGCATTTCTTCGCTGACCGCCTATTTCAAAGTATCTTGCAGGCAAGATAACAGATACAAAAGTGTTGCGTTATTACTGAAATGAAATATTGATCAAATAATATTTTGAGTTACCGGCCGCAATATTGTATTTATCTTCTGTTTACCGTTTTTTCTGCGGGCGCACAATTCAATTATTCTTCCGATTATTCTATTCCGGTACAGATCGATGGTGAAAACCTCACCAACCCGTGGGCCGGTGGACTCAATGCGGCTCAGATTAATACCATGGACTTAAACCATGACCAGAAGCAAGACCTTGTTGTTTATGACCGCTCATCAGCAAGACTATATACTTTTCTAAATCAGAATAATCAATATATACATGCACCCGAGTATGAGTACTTATTTCCAAAGGAAATTACACAATGGATTTTGCTTAGAGATTACAACTGCGATGGAAAAAAAGACATTTTTACAAGCGATCCATTTGGCGTGGTTGTTTTTGTCAACATCACTTCACCGGGAGGTGACTTGAAATGGCGACAATTCAATCCTGGCTTTCCGCTTATTACCAAAGGGACAACGTCAAATATCAATTTGAAAATAATGATGGTGATATTCCCGCTATTGATGACGTGGATGGTGATGGAGACTTAGATATTCTAAATGTAAAGTTTGTCGGAACCAGTACCGTTGAGTTTCATAAGAACCTGAGCATGGAGCGCACAGGCACTTGCGATTCGCTCCAGCTTGAAAGGGTCACACAAAACTATGGCGACTTTGAAGAATGCGACTGCGGACAATTTGCTTTTGGGGAGACTTGCGAGCAGTTGGGTGGCGGAAGAACTAATCATGCCGGTGGCAAAGCATTATTAACCTTTGATTTGGATAATGACGGAGACAAGGAATTGTTTTACACAGAAGAAAGTTGTGCGCGGGTTTACTACCTGGAAAACCAGGGAACAGCCACCAACCCTATTCTGCGAGGAGGAACCATGTTTCCGGCAATCAATCCAATAAATTTTCTAATCTTTCCCGGTGTATTTTATGAAGATGTAACCTTTGATAATAATCCCGACCTCATTGCTTCTCCCAACGTTTATGGTCGGACTTTTATGAATAACAGTTTTGACAACTCGGTGTGGCTCTATCAAAATACAGGCAGTGCGCAATTCCCAAATTTTAATTTATCAAAATTTGACTTTCTTCAGGAAACCATGATAGATCGGGGCGATTATTCAAAACCCTTTTTCTATGATATGGACGGGGATCTGGACTTTGACATGTTTATTGCACAGTACGCAGGACAGGATTTCATAACAAGAATATCCCAATATGAAAATACCGGCACCCGATGGCAACCGGAGTTTGTACTGATCAATGATGATTATCTTTTGTTCTCATTATCTCAATCCTATAATATAAAACCACAGTTTGCTGATGTAGATGGTAACGGAACCACCGACCTTGCTTTTACCTCAACCGACTTTCAGCAGGGCATCACCAGGCTCAGGTACATATCCAACAAAAGCAATTCAAGCCTTGACTTTGGCGGTCAACCCATTCAAAATTCCAACATCACGATGGCCATTAATGAAAACATTTACCTGATCGATGTAAATCTGGATGGAGACTTGGATATGCTCCGAGGTAGATTTAATGGCGCTCTTGAATATTGGGAAAATACCGGCTCCGGAATTCTCAACTTAACGCTGATCAATAATCAATACTTAGATCTAGGCCCCAGCACCACCCGGTCTAATATAGCCATTCACAGCGGTGATCTTGATGCCGATGGAAAAATGGATCTCGTCATTGGAGATCAACGAGGCAATGTGACAATTTATCCAGATTTCAGGTCGGAAATAGTTGCCGAGATCACCGATATTATTTACAACCCGATTATTCAGGCTTATGAGCAAAAAAACCTCGGAGGCAGGATACAACCCTTTGTTGTTAACATCTTCAATGAGGATAAGCCGGCCATTGCGGTGGGGAATACTACCGGGGGTGTGCTCATACTCAGAAATGATGGTGGGGATGAATTACCTGAAGCGCCTATACTTTTATTATATCCCAACCCCCTAGTTCAAGGGGAAGATCTAAATATTAAGTCCGACCGGGCTGGAATCGTACAGTTATATAACCTGATGGGTCAAAAAATTTCTGAACCGATAGAAATTTCAGCGAATGTCACCTACACTATCGAACTCCAAAGTTTGGCTGCCGGACTATATATAGCAGCCTTTACAACTGGCGACAATACCTACGGAAGTAAATTCATTGTTCTCGAGGAGTAATTTCATCAGATTTCTCTGTTCATTTTGGATAATTGCCCTGTTTGGCGATATTTGCAGTCCCTTTTCAAAAAGGGGCAAAACAGAGAAATTATGGCCAGGGTTTGTCAAGTAACAGGAAAGAGACCAAGAGTAGGGAATAACGTATCTCACGCGAACAATAAAACAAAGCGCAAGTTCTACCCTAATCTTCACAAAAAGCGTTTTTATATCCCGGAAGAGGAGAAGTGGGTGACACTGAAACTATCCGCCAATGCGCTGAAAACCATAAACAAAAAGGGTATATCGGCTGTATTGAAAGACGCCCGCAAAAAAGGAACCCTATCCATGTAATGTAATTAATCGTAAAAAACGATGGCAAAGAAAGGAAACAGAATTCAGGTGATTTTAGAGTGTACGGAACATAAGGCAACCGGATTGCCAGGCATGAGTCGTTACATCACTACCAAAAACAGGAAAAATACAACTGAGCGTATTGAGCTGAAGAAGTACAATCCTATTTTGAAAAAACAAACGCTTCACAAAGAAATTAAGTAATCATGGCAAAGAAAGTTGTTGCTAGTTTAAAAAAAACAGACGGAAAAATTACGCAAAGGTGATTCGCGCAGTGCGATCAGATAAAACGGGAGCCTATACGTTTAAGGAAGAAATTGTGCCGGCCGAATTGGTAAAAGATACTTTGGCTAAAAAATAATTCCCCAACCCAGTTGGATAATAAAGTCCCTTATCGGGACTTTTTTTATTTTAACTCCTATGTCGATTCTTAAAAACATTTTTTCTAAAGAAAAAAAAGAAAACACTCGACAAAGGGCTGAAAAGCTCGAATGAGAATTTTTTTCAAAGCTTGGAAAGTCCTTATCGGAAAATCAACAGTTGATGATGCCGTCCTGGATGATCTGGAAGAAATACTGATTGCCTCAGACGTTGGAATTAATACAACCCTTAAAATTATTGAACGTATTCAGGACCGTGTGAAACGCGACAAGTATGTAGGCACCCAGGAACTTGACCGGATTCTGAGGGAAGAAATAGCTGAACTGCTATCAGAGAATAAGTCAGGAGATTCACATCAGATTGAAACACCCTCCATTAAACCGTATGTTCTACTTGTGGTTGGTGTAAATGGTGTGGGAAAGACCACAACTATCGGTAAGCTGGCTGCTCAATACAAGAAAATCGGAAAACAGGTCTTACTAGGCGCGGCTGATACTTTCCGGGCTGCTGCAGTTGATCAGTTAATTCTTTGGGGGCAACGGACAGGCGTTCCGGTTGTTTCTAAAGGAATGAACACCGATCCATCAGCAGTTGCCTTTGATGCGGTGAAAACAGGAATTGAGAGTGGCGCTGACATTATTATTATTGATACCGCGGGGCGTTTGCACACCAAAGTCAACCTGATGAATGAACTCTCGAAAATCCAGCGGGTTATTCAAAAGCTTATTCCAGATGCCCCTCATGATATTATGTTGGTTTTGGACGGGAGTACTGGCCAAAATGCGCTTGTGCAAGCTCGCGAATTTACGAAGGCCGTTCAGGTAACGAGTTTGGCCATCACCAAACTTGATGGTACCGCCAAAGGAGGCGTGGTTATTGGCATTTCTGATGAATTCAAAATCCCTGTTCGATATATTGGTGTTGGTGAGCAGGTAGATGATTTACAGGTTTTTAACAAAGAAGAGTTTGTAGATTCTCTTTTCAAGAAACTGTAAGTTATTTTCGGATCTGGAATCGCCAAAAGACCTGATAGTTAAACCCCCAGTAAGTATTTTCTGATGCCAGTCCATACCCGGGAATATCATACGGCATAAATTCAATGTCTCCCTTTACCGATGGCGCGAATTTAAATCGTCCGGTAAATCCAAGGAACAAGCCTTTCCAGATTCTTACTTTTAATCCCGTTGTAATCTCAAACCATGAACCGGTAAGGCCATCATTGAATGTTGTGAAAAGTAAATCTCCGTAGTTCGGATCGGATACTGTATAGGTTAGGCTTTCATCAAACCGGGATGTGCCGTATCGAATACCCAGAAAAAAAAACGTTTTGATCAGGATCATCTTTTATAAAATTTACATCGATACCGGCTCGAAAATACGTTCCATCGTTTTGATAAACCCCATTCAATGCATCTTCATTTCTGCTCCAGCCTCCATATTCAACTACCAGGAAGTAGCGATAGAAATCAACATCAGCTACGAACTCGTAACCGGCAAACGAATCATCGGTCATCGTCTTTATGGGTGGAATGAGGTCCAATCCAAAGCGAATACCGGTTGGTGAAAACCTGTGCAGCGAGTCCGGTGTTTGCTCCTGACCCGTTACATTTATAGTCAGAGCAAGAAGCAAGCAGCTAAATAAATATTTCAGCATTGACCGTTGCGGAAGTTGAGAGAACAGAATTTACAATGCTAACATTTGAAATGGTGAACGATGTGGCATTTAAATCCTGAATAAAACTATAGGCTCCACAGTCGGGCGAAATCAATTGTGGAGTATTGATATAAGAAAACTCAAGGATTTCATTTTTCCCTTCAAAATCTAAGTTAATGACCACTTTATCTCCTTGTGGATCGACAGGAAGCTTCAATTGATTAGTGGAAACATTTTCATAAAACACAAGACCCGTCCCCTCAAGTGTGACGGATTGAAACAACACGGTCTTTGATGTACCGTCCACACTGCTTTTTATATTCAGGATAATTTCATTGGAATAGGTAATGATACAGTCGGCTTCGCTCAGGCACGATATAAAAATACACCCCAACATAAAATAGGAAACGCTCTTTTTCATTCTATTTAATCTCGCAAATATACTGGTTATGATTTGACTCGTAGGGTTATCTTACCTCTCAATTTTAGTAACTTTGCCGTTCACTTTTCCGCGACTTGAAAACACGTGTAACTAAGAAGGTAAAGGTCAACATTGTAACGCTCGGCTGCTCTAAAAATGTAGTGGATTCAGAGGTGCTGTTGACTCAACTTAAGGGTAATAATATTGAAGCCGTCCATGAATCGAAAATGGATGATTCACAAATTGTAGTCATTAACACATGCGGGTTTATTGACAACGCCAAGCAGGAATCAATTGATACCATTCTTCGGTATGTTGATGCCAAGGAGGAGGGGTTAGTTGAAAAGGTGTATGTAACCGGATGTTTGTCTCAACGCTATAAAGATGATTTGGAAAAAGAAATTCCAAACGTTGATGCGTGGTTTGGTACACGAGACCTTTCAAGATTGTTGAAACAATTAAATGCCAACTACAAGCATGAGTTAGTGGGAGAGCGCATCCTCACAAATCCCGGGCATTATGCCTATCTAAAAATTTCTGAAGGATGCGACCGTCCCTGTAGTTTCTGTGCCATACCCATAATGAGGGGAAAACATCTTTCTAAACCTATTGAAGAATTGGTGAAGGAAGCCCATCATCTGGCCAGAAACGGAACGCGCGAGTTGTTATTAATCGCCCAGGACTCTACCTACTATGGGTTGGATTTGTACAAGGAAAGAAAACTTGCCGAATTGCTCGTTCAACTATGCAAAGTTGAAGGCATAGAGTGGATTCGCCTTCACTATGCCTTTCCTACAGGATTTCCATTGGACGTTCTGGATGTAATGGCCAACGAGCCTAAGATTTGTAACTATTTGGATATTCCACTTCAACATGCCTCTAGTAAAATGTTGCAGTTAATGCGAAGAGGTACAACCCGGGAAAAAACAGAAACTCTTTTAAAAACAATTCGAGCTAAAGTACCGGGGATTGCTATTCGTACAACCTTGATCGCTGGTCATCCGGGAGAATCAAAAAGTGAATTTAATGAGCTGATGGATTTTGTTAAAGAGACGAAGTTCGAACGACTTGGAATTTTTCCATATTCACATGAAGAAAATACTCATTCTTATTCCATGGCTGACGATGTGCCTGATAAGATCAAGCAAGAACGTGTGGAGCAATTGATGGAATTACAAGAGTCAATTTCGTATGATCTCAATCAAAAGCGGATTGGAAGCACATTGAAAGTGCTAATCGACCGAAGGGAAGGTGAAAGTTATATTGGCCGGACGGAATTTGATTCTCCTGAGGTAGACAATGAAGTGATCGTAAAAACAAACCAGCACTTACGAATCGGGGATTTTGTGAATGTAAAAATTACAGACGCTTCAGAATTTGATTTAACGGGAGCACCACTGACATAATCCATCTGTTTTTCGTCAACTTTATCTCAAAAAAAGACGTTATTGGAGCAATGATTTTCAATTACCAAGTTTGTTGCCATGCCAATTGAAAAAATTCCGTTTTCAGATACCCATTCTTTTTCCGGATTTTTTCTTGATTACATCAGTCAGAACAAGCAGCTCAAATCATTTTATAATCGATTCCCATCCATTACCGCTTTTGAGGATCAACTGAAGGAAAAAACAAATCGTTTGATCATAATTCTCGTCAGGTTCTTGTTTCCACATTACAATCACAATACAAAGACATTGACAGGTCTCACAAAGTAGAGGAAAACCTGAACAAACTAGGCGAAAAATCTACGTTTACCATTACCACAGGCCACCAGTTAAATCTGTACACCGGCCCGCTCTACTTCATCTATAAAATTGTTTCAGTGATTAACATCTGTAAACAGTTAAAAAAGCAGTATCCCAATTTTCACTTTGTACCTGTCTATTGGATGGCTTCGGAGGATCATGATTTCGATGAAATAAAATATTTCAGACTTGACGGCAAGAAATATGTTTGGAATAGTAATCAAACAGGAGCTGTAGGACGGTTCGACCCATCTGAACTGAAGGAACTTACAGAGCAGATTCCGGGAGAAACTTCCATTTTCAAAACAGCCTATCTCCAACACAAAACTTTAGCTGATGCTGTTCGATACTACGTGAATGAATTATTTGGCGAGGAGGGACTTATTGTCGTTGATGCAGATCATCGTGACCTTAAACATCTTTTCACGTCCGTTCTAAAAGATGATTTGATGGTTCACTCCGCCAAACAAAAAGTGAATGAAGAAAATAAAAAGCTAGAGCATCTTGGATACTCTGTTCAGGTTCATGCAAGGGAGGTAAATCTTTTTTATTTGGATAAAAGCCTTCGATCGAGAATTGAAAAGCAGGATGGACACTACAGGGTTATTGATACGGATTTGAATTTTTCCTCAAGTGAATTTGAAAAACTGATCACTGAAGAACCTGAAAAATTTAGTCCCAATGTGATTCTGCGTCCAGTGTACCAGGAAGTAATTCTCCCAAATCTAGCTTACATTGGAGGACCGGCAGAAGTAGTTTATTGGCTTCAATTAAAGTCTACTTTCGATCATTTTGGAATTACATTCCCCATCGTGATGCCCCGAAATTTTGCGATGGTCATTGATGCCCCATTGTGGCGAAAGCTTGAAAAGACAAAACTGACCCTTGCAGACCTGTTTATCCCAAAGGATGAATTGCTTACACATTGGACGAAGACCAATGCCCAGCATGACCTTTCTATTGCTAACGAATTGCAACTTGCTAATGACTTGTTTAGTTCGCTGCTGGACCGGGTTAAAAAAATAGATGCTACTTTAGATCCCATGGTGAAAGCGGAGCATAAACGAATCCAATCCAGTTTGGAAAAAATTGAAAAAAAGATGATTCGGGCAGAAAAAAGATTTCAGCACGACAAGCTGGGTCAAATCTCCGCGCTGAAAGACACGCTCTTTCCAGGTGGATCTCCCCAGGAACGGGTAAATAATTTTTTGAACTTCTATCAGCAGGACCCGACATTTATTAAAAAACTTTTGGAAGGCCTTGATCCCTTTGATTTCAAAATGAACATTCTTATTCCGTAGTTGTGAATTCCAAGAATTTCTATCGGAAAGAGTTTCTTGAAAAACGCAAAGCACTCACTCAGGCTCAACGAGATCAATTGAGCTTTCAACTCTACAATCAATTCTTTGCGCACATTGATTTGTCAGCCATTAAAGTGTTACACATTTTTCTTCCTCTTACATCAAAGGGAGAGCCTGATACCTGGTTAATCATTGACCGGTTGCGAAGGGAATACCCCGGTATTCGTTTAGTGATTCCAAAGGTAAATGAGACAAGTCAGGAGTTGGAGCATTTCTTCTTTGAAGGATTGCATCAATTGAAAAAAAACAAATGGGGAATTGAAGAGCCGCAACAGGGCGTACCTGCAGAGGTTTCAAAAATTGATGTAGTCATTGTACCTATGGTTATTTGTGATCAAACTGGACATCGGGTGGGTTATGGGAAGGGTTACTACGATAAATTTCTTGCTCAATGCAGACCAGACTGTCAAAAAATCGGATTGTCTTTTTTTCAGCCTGTCGTTAAAATTGAGGATACAACAACGCTTGATGTTGCTTTGAATTATTGCATTACATCAGAGAAAATATATTCGTTTTAGATTGCCGGAATCTTTTTGGCGAGAATCATTTCACGCTTGCGGGGTGGCCCTGGCACAGAGTAAACGGTGAGCCCCAGCGAGCGCAATGTTCTTTTCACCTCCCCTTTTGCACAATACGTTACAAAAATTCCATTAGGTGACATTAAGTTTTCTACCCGGCCTAATGCCTCACTAGTCCACATATCAGGCTGTTTGTTTGGGGCAAATGCATCGTAATAAATCAAGTCAAATTGTGAAGACGATTCAAAATCATCCAGTCCAATTTTTATTTTATGGATCTCAAACTGTGGCGTTACGTATGCTGAGCGATTCCAGGGTGCTTCATGCAGGGCCATGAATTCCTTATGGAATTTTTTGAGACGTTGATCTTGTATAAAATTCAGATTTTTGATCAATGACAAATCAACCGGATTAGTTTCAATAGCCGTGTATTCAATTCGCGCTGTAAAATGTTGTGTCCTTCCCAACGTGAGGAGCGCATTAAGTCCGGTTCCAAAACCCACCTCTAAAATCCTGACAAGGGGTAAATCTCTTTTCAGAATAACATCAAGTCCATTACTTATAAAAACATGCAATGATTCTGTCAAGGCTCCATGAACAGAGTGATAGGGTTCATTCAGAACGGTATTTAATAGTGTGTGTGATCCATCAGAAGTAGTAATGAGACTCACTCCTTCCATAAAAAATTAAATTGCAGCGATTAACGCTATCGCATATGCAGCAACACCTTCCTCGCGTCCCACAAATCCAATGCTTTCATTGGTTGTAGCCTTTATGGAAATATCGTTAGAATCAATGTTCATCACACCGGCCAGAAGCTTGCACATTTCAGGAATATGCGGATTGATCTTTGGTCTTTCAAGACAAATGGTGCAGTCAATATTTCCAATCCGCCATCCGTTTTCACTCAACATTTTTACCACTTCTGCTAAAAAGAAACTACTTTCCTTACCTCTCCAGCGGTCATCAGTATTTGAAAAATGAAACCCGATATCCCGAAGGTTTGCAGCGCCTAAAAGAGCATCACATATGGCATGTATTAAAACGTCTGCGTCAGAATGACCAACGGCACCCTTTTCTGCCTTCAATTTTATGCCTCCGAGCCAAAAATCCTTTTTCACCTCCAGTTGATGTACATCATACCCCAAACCTATCCGCATCTTCATTTTCATTTTTGCATGAAATTTAATTCCTTTTTTTTCGAAAGTGATACAAATACTACATAGGAGTTGTCCGTCAGCATGAATTATTGTGCTGCAATTCCCTAATTTGAAACCCAAGTAAACAAATGAGCGCAGGCAATATCTTACGAAATTTGCTTTTGGGAAAAGACCACATCACCTCCCGATCTACGTACAAGTATGCTATGTTACGTGGACAGCTGGGGCTTTTGTTAGCCGCCATATGTGTTACCTATATCATTATTGATACTGTAAATGGAGTAAGCACTTTCATCTTTTGGTATATCCTCACCATTCTGGCGGCCTTCCTCATTATTCTGTTAAACCGGCTCCGTAAATATTTAGCCGCCACCATACTCATCCTTGTGATTTCTAATGTGGTGGTTTATTTCTTTGCCGCTGTCGATAATCCTGCCAGCGGTGTATTTATCTTTTTCGTTACCACCTCCGCAACAGCTCTCGTACTTTTTAGTCATCAAAATAGAAAATGGGCCTATCTCTTTATAGCGATTTCTTTAGTCCTTGGGTTTCTGGCTTTTTTGGGTGATTGGTCTCCAATTCCACCACCCTACCAGTCGGCTTATCACCTAAAAGTAAATTTCATTACCAACTTTATCCTGGGGTTGACATCCAGCATACTGATTATTTATTTTATTATTACCAGGAACCACGAATCGGAGACAACGCTACTCGATCATCAGAAAAAACTGGAATATGTCTCGGAAGAATTAAAACACAGCCGGGAGCGTTTTGTGATGGCCGTAGAAGGTACAAAAGCCGGTATATATGAATGGCTAATTCCTTCCAATGAAATTTATATAAGTCCGAGATGGAAAGAGTTATTAGGCTACAAAAATGGCGAACTCGGTACAATAGACATTAGTTTTTATATCTCGCTTGTTCATCCCGATGACGCTGCCCGGACTAATGAGACCATTCAAAAAAGTTTATCCAGGACGGGGCCGTATCAGAATGAACTGCGGCTGAAGACCAACGAAGGAAGTTATCGCTGGTTTCTGGATAGCGGCATCATTCGTGACAGTCAAAATGGACAAAAGGTTGTGGTAGGTTCAATCATTGACATCCACGAAAGAAAAAGAACGGAGGAGGAACTCATCAAAAAAAACAGTGAACTGGCCAAAACCAATGCTGAATTGGATCGATTCGTATACAGCGCTTCTCATGATATGCGAGCGCCCCTGAGCTCGTTGCTTGGACTGATTGAAGTGGCAAGAAAATCGGATAATCCTGATGACTTACCGCATTGTTTTGATTTGATGCGTAAGCGAATTATAACCATGGAGGGATTTATCAAGGAAATCACAGACTACTCCAGAAACAGCCGGCTTGAAATAGTGAATGAACCGATTCACTTGCGCGATCTGGTTCATCAGATCATAGGATCATTTGAGTTTCTGTCAAAAGAAGCAATTCAGTTTCAAATTGAGATGCCCGATGATTTTGTAGTGTATACCGACCCTAACCGGGTTAAAGTAATTCTCAACAATCTGATTACCAATTCAATTAAGTATCAGGATAAAAACAAAAAAAATAAGTTTGTTAAAATAAAAGCTGAACAGAATTCAACATCTGTTACCATCCAAATCATTGATAATGGAATTGGAATTCCTCCTGAGCATCAGGACAAAATATTTGATATGTTCTTCCGGGCTGTAGAAACTTCCGAAGGTTCAGGACTTGGGCTTTACATTGTCAAAGAAACGCTTCAAAAACTTGGGGGAAATATAGCTTGTCATTCAGCCCCGAGAGAAGGGAGTACTTTTTTAATCAAACTTCCTCAATAAACCTGCGATAATACATTACCCCTGAATTTTCAGCGACCAGAATTTTTCTGGCTTCCTCGGCAAGTTGATTTCTCGTAATTTTTGAAATGATCTCCCGTTCTGAGTTCACCAAATCCGGATTGCCCGAAAGCGAAGCGAAGGCCAGATTCATGCCCCTATTCAGTACATCAAGTTCATCAAACTCAATACTGGACAACGACAGGTTTTTCACTTTCTCAATCTCTTTTTCGGTTGGCCCATCAGCGACCAGCCCGGCTATAATTTTTACTACTTCATCATGTCCCTGCTCCATAGAAACTGTTTCCCTCAATCTTCCGCTGATCACCAGCAAGCCCGGATCCAGCGATCCAGTGACATAAGAAGAAATAGATGTGAATATTTCTTTTTCCTTGACCAGTTTATTGTACAATCGACTTGAATCACCCCGGCCAAGCACATCACTTAACAAATCGGTGGCATAATAAGATGATTCAAATCGGCCAGGCATCAAATACGTCATGTAAAAAGCATCGGCTGGTACATTTGCCTTTACTTCAATAAATTTCTTTCCAGTATTATAATCCTCCAAAACAAGTTTACTTCGTTCAATCCGACCGGGCGGAATTGGACCAAACCATTTTTCGGCCAACCGCTTTATTTGTTTCGTAGTTACATTGCCGGCTACGACCAGCGTGGCATTATCAGGTCTGTAGAAGCGGAAGAAAAAATCTTTCACATCTTCCATGCTGGCACTCCGTATATGCTCAGGGTCTTTTCCAATAGTCGCCCATTGATAGGGATGCTTTTGGTAGACCAATGGTCGAAGCTTCAGCCATGTATCGCCATACGGTTGATTCAAATACCGCTGATTAAATTCTTCAATAACAACCTTTCGCTGCACGTCAAGCACTCCAGGATCAAACGAAAGACTTAACATCCTGTCGGATTCCAGCCAAAAACCTGTTTCGATGTTTTCGTACGGAACAGTCAGATAATAATTCGTGATGTCTGGACTGGTGAAAGCATTGTTATCTCCCCCGACAGCCTGCAATGGTTCATCATAATTCGGAATGTTGGCTGAGCCGCCAAACATTAAATGCTCAAATAAATGAGCAAAACCTGTTTTGTCGGGTCTCTCATCCCTTGACCCCACACGGTACAGAATATTTAAAACAGCAACCTGCACGGTTGGATCAGGATGAACCAAAACCTGCAGTCCATTAGACAGGGTGAACTCTTCGTAGTGAATCATTGAGTTCAAAATTAGAAAAGTATATGTATGAATTTGTACCAAATAGTTTTTTGTACCTTAACACAGGAAAAATATTTCAAAAGATGAAAGTTGAAGTTGTTCTAATTGTACTTAGTATAATCGTTATCTTTTCATACCTCTTTGATCTTTTAGCGAAGAAGACCAAGGTGCCATCGGTGGTTTTGCTACTCTTACTGGGAATTGGTTTCCAGTTTTTTACTGAGTACTTCAAGTTACATACCATAAACTTCGCTGCCATTTTACCTCTATTAGGTACTGTGGGATTGGTGCTGATAGTTCTGGAAGGATCAATGGAATTAAATCTTGACCGCGAAAAAATTTCTTTAGTGTCTAAATCTTTTTTTTCTGCATTGGTTATCCTGATCATAACCAGTCTGGCTATTGCATTTTTCTTCACATTTATAACGGGTGAAAATTTCAGAGTATGCCTGCTTAACGCCATCCCGTTGGGAATAATTAGTTCAGCGATTGCTATTCCTACGGCTACCAGTTTACCCAAACACAAAAAAGAATTTATTATTTACGAGTCATCCTTTTCTGACATTCTTGGTATCGTTCTTTTCAATTTCATATTGATAAATGAAACCGTAAACTTCCGGTCTTTCTTTAATCTTGGTGTTGAGTCAATTTTTATTGTTATCCTCTCCGCTGCGTTTTGCATTTTTCTAATTTACCTGTTGGGAAGAATTCAGCACCATCTCAAATCGTTCCTGATTATTGCTGTATTGATTTTGGTTTTCGCGGTAGGAAAGTACTTTCATTTATCGTCTCTTATTATAATCATGGCCTTTGGTATTTTCCTGGCCAATGCCCAACTAATCCGCAATCCCATCTTCCGGAATAAAATAATGTATGATCGGTTTAAATCCGACCTGTCGGAGATGGAAGTCCTGACCGGTGAAAGTGCATTTCTGGTGCGCACATTTTTCTTTTTGATCTTTGGTTATACCATCGATTTACATTTATTGATCAGTGTTGAAATGTTGAGCGAAGGAGCTATTGTGATCCTGATCATTTATAGTATTCGGTTCATCTACCAACGCATTGTTCACAAATCGACTTCACTGACCGAAATCTTTCTTTCACCGCGCGGCCTCATTAGCATCTTGTTATATTTCAGTTTGCCCGAAAACTTAAAATTACTGAGTCTGGAAAATGGGCTTCTATTCTTTGTGATCCTTGCCAGTAGCTTAATCATGCCTATTGGTTTGGGGGGCAAGAAAAATAAAGCTGAGGTGGCTGAATCAGAACCGAATTCCCCATCCACTACATCACCATAAGCTGCGGATTGCTTTACTTTGCATTTCTTTGCGTATGAAGTTTAATCGAAAAAAATTTACCGCTCCTCTCTTAAAAAGCCTATACGAAGAGTTGCTGCTTCCAAGATTAATTGAGGAGAAGATGCTGATTCTATTGCGCCAGGGGAAAATCAGCAAATGGTTTAGCGGAATAGGCCAGGAAGCTGTTTCAGTGGGGTTAACGGCTGCACTGGAAAGGGACGAATACATTCTCCCTATGCACAGAAATCTTGGCGTGTTCACCTCCCGCAAAATTCCGCTCGATCGCCTGTTTGCACAATGGCAAGGTACCATGCGGGGGTATACCAAGGGAAGAGACCGATCTTTTCACTTCGGCACGAAAGAGCATCACATCGTTGGGATGATTTCTCACCTCGGTCCGCAAAACGGAATTGCAGACGGAATTGCTTTAGCTTCTATTTTGAAGAAAGAAAAAAAGGTTACAGCCGTTTTTAATGGTGATGGAGGGACCAGTGAAGGAAATTTTCATGAAGCTGTTAATGTGGCAGCCGTATGGGACCTTCCGGTAATTTTTATTATCGAAAATAATGGTTACGGACTAAGTACTCCGAGTAACGAACAATTTCGGTGTAAGAGCTTCGTAGATAAAGCCATTGGGTACGGAATAGAGGGTGTACAGGTAGATGGCAACAATATTCTTGAAGTTTATGATACTATAAAATCATTAGCCGAGAGTATGAGAAGAAAACCAAAGCCTGTACTTCTCGAGGCTATTACCTTCAGGCGAAGAGGTCATGAAGAGGCTTCAGGAACTAAATATGTTCCAAAAGAATTGATGACGTTCTGGGAGAAAAAAGATCCGGTCGATAATTATGAAAAATTCTTACTCAAAGAAAAAATCATAACCAAAAGTTTTGTTGAAGCAACTCGCACCAAACTAAAAAAGAAAATTGAAGAAGGATTACAAGTAGCTTTCAAAGAGACCTATCCCGAGCCTGACACCCAACGCGAATTAAATGATGTGTATGCAAACTTCGCACCTGATGAAATAAAATTTAACACGACTAAAAAATCTGAGAAGAGATATGTGGATGCCATCTCAGATGGATTGAGGCAAAGCATGGAGAAGCATCCTTCATTGGTACTTATGGGTCAGGATATTGCTGATTATGGAGGAGTTTTTAAAATAACGGAGGGGTTTGTAAATAAATTTGGCAAAGGCAGAGTGCGTAATACACCCTTGTGTGAAGCCGCCATTGTTGGGGCAGGGTTGGGGCTCTCCATTCAGGGAATGAAAGCGATGGTTGAAATGCAGTTTGCAGATTTTGTTACAGAAGGATTTAATCAGATCATTAATAATCTGGCAAAGATTCATTGGCGATGGGGACAACACGCTGATGTAGTAGTGCGAATGCCAACAGGTGCCGGCACAGCGGCAGGTCCTTTTCATAGTCAATCCAACGAAGCCTGGTTTTTTCACACGCCAGGATTAAAAGTTGTCTACCCATCAACACCGTATGATGCCAAAGGGATGTTATGCGCGGCAATAAATGATCCTAACCCTTATCTCTTCTTTGAACATAAGGCGTTATACCGTTCTATCAAAGAAGAAATACCAGATAGCTATTATACAGTAGAGATTGGGAAGGCGAGAGTAGTCCGTGAAGGGAATGAGCTCACTATTGTTACCTATGGAATGGGCGTACATTGGGCCAACGAAATGATTGATGAATTCCCAGAGCGCTCAATCGAAATTATTGATTTACGCACGCTCCTCCCATGGGATAAAGAAGCAGTTCGTTTATCCGTGGCTAAAACAAACCGGGTCATCATTCTTCATGAGGATACATTGACCGGAGGAATAGGGGGTGAAATCTCGGCCTGGATTGCAGAGCATTGTTTTGATCAACTGGACGCACCTGTGAAGCGTGTGGCCAGCCTGGATACAGCAATCCCTTTTGCACCAACCCTGGAAGATAATTTTCTGCCCAAAACACGGCTGAAGACCTCGATCAGCGAGTTGCTCGATTTTTAATTAAATTAGCCTGTTTCTTACAAAGAAAAAGTGGGCAAGAATCAATTAATTCAGCATTTTAAAACCTTTGGGAGCTATTCAGTCCTCGTAGGCTTGCTCATTTTTTTCAATAGCAAATCCGCAGAGGGGCAGAATACGAAAGGTGATCGTCCTATTCCCAACCAGCAGCAAGTCCGGCATACGAAAGCCAAATCCATAAAGAAAAAAGAGAGAGGCACCACCCGCGATATTGCAGGACGTAAATTAAGGACTAAAAATAAGTCATCTGTTTCCAGGGCTAATTCTTCTTTTCCCCAGCCCAATCCCTATTCAAAAAGGAAAGTTGTTGAGTCAGATAAAGCCGCTGCACCCCGAGGACCGATTTATTCAGAAACACCGCGAAGTGGCGAACGCCCTTGGAAAGGAACCGCAACAGGCAAACCCATAAAACGACTTCAACCACGAACCACAGAATATGTACGGCACAATGTCTATCCTCAAAAAGGGCCCTTTGTAAATCACTCCTCAGCCCGTAAGGCTTCAGGAAAGGATATTGCATGGAAGGGCAACTTGCGCGGAAAAAAATTTCAGGCCCGGAAACCAACGAAGTATAAAAAGCCAAGCTATCCGCAATCCGGAAGAACTGTAAATTATGTTTCTCGGGGATCAAGTTATGTTGGTCAACCGGTTTCAAACAAGAAAGAAGTTGCACGGGTAACCCGAATGTCTAAATCAGGCAGACAGGAATCCTCCCGAAATAAGAAAACAATAACCCCCCGATCGGTTTCAAAACCCTATGTAGTTAACCGCAGGAAAAATGTGTATTGGGGAAAGTATACCAAAAGCGAAAAAGTGATTACTACGGATATAGCCGGGCGTCCTTTAAGAACCCGGAATTTCCAATCCACACCCATCGGTTTGGTTAAGCCTACCTTCAATCCCTATTATGGAAGAAAAAATATTTCTGATCGGCCACATAAAGGATCGGCTGGAGGATTTCAATCATCGAAGAGTGGCCAGCGTGCATGGAAGGGAGATATAGCTGGAATAAAAATCAGAAAAAATGTAACTCAGCATGATCCTGAAAAACTTACCAAACCCCTTTTACCACCCAAGCGGTCGTTGAGTCAACGCGGTGGACGCGTAGCAAAACCATTACCCGGAAGTGGATATAAATCTGTTTCCAGAAAAAATAAAAAAAACAGTTCGAATCCACTTCCTTCCAAACAACCAGGTTATAGTGATTTTTTAATTGCAAAATCAATGCAAGGAAGGCACGTTAAACTGGGAATGAGTGGCCGAGGATCGAAACGCATAGGAGCTTATCAAGGTAGTTTTAAGAAGGGCACCTTGTCACCCGGATTTTCACCTCAAGGTGTTAACTACGCTGGTAATTTGAAGGCAAAAAGGGCTTTCAAAGGAGGCGGCAGCGTGAGCGGAGAAACCTGGAACAACGATGGAACACCAATTCCTGTTCGCACGGGTATTTCAAATGAGGGTGCCTCTTATACTGGAAACTTCAGACGCGGTGAGTTATCGCCCGGTTTTTCACCACAGGGAGTAAATTTTGCCGGTAATTTAAAAGCACGAAAACCTCTTAAAGGTGGCGGAAGTGTGAGCGGAAAACTGTGGAATAATAATGGAACTCCTATTCCCGTTCGTACAGGTGTTTCAAATGAGGGTGGCTCTTATTCGGGGAACGTCAAGCGTGGAGAATTATCTCCAGGTTTTTCACCGCAAGGGGTGAATTTTGCCGGTAACTTAAAAGCAAAGAGACCTTTGAAGGGAGGAGGAAGTGTGAGCGGTAAACTGTGGAATAATAATGGAACTCCTATTCCTGTTCGTACAGGTGTTTCAAACGAGGGTGCCACCTATTCGGGGAACTTCAGGCGTGGAGAACTATCACCAGGTTTTTCGGAACAAGGGGCAAGCTATTCGGGCAATATCAAGCGCAGCGAATTATCGCCCGGATTCTCAGCACAAGGAGCTAACTATTCAGGAAATATTAAACGGAGCTCCCTAGCTACCTTTTCCGCACAAGGAGCTGACTACACGGGAAATATAAAGCGGAGTTCGCGTACGACTTTTTCTGCGCAGGGCGCAAATTATTCTGGAAATCTTAAAGCACGGAAGCCACAAATTGGCGGTGGCAGTGTAAGTGGAAAATTATGGAATAATAATGAAACACCCATTGCATCACGGGGCGGTGGCAAAAGTTCGTCCGACATTGCATCATATACGGGTAATTTGAAAGAAAAAGCATCACCTAAATCACTACAGGGAGGAGACTTCTCTGGAAATATAAAATCCAAAAAACCAGTTACTGGTGGCGGAAGCGTCAGTGGCATTTTATGGAACAACAAAGAAAGACCTCTAGATCCTCAGATTATTCCGCAAAAAAGTGATCTGCTTTTGGCAAAATACACCGACAAAAAGAGAAAAGGATTTCTGGAACAAACGTATGTTCAAAACCCAAATGCTTCTGCTTTATCATTAAAAAAAGAGAAACCCGGAAGTACCAAAGCAGGAGAATACAACCGCACTATGAAAATGTACTGGAGCTTAAAGCACAATCCTAATAGCGCAGAAAAAGCCCTAAAAGTTTATGCTCCGGGTAAAGCCAATGCCAGGATAACCGATTTTCAAGGCAATGAAAAAATGCGCAAGTACACCAGTAGAAATCTTCATCCCGATGCCAAGTTTGCTCACCTTGAAGAAAATAATGTTAAAGAGGAACGAACGATTTTTACTTCAATCAAGTTGTTCTGGTCAAATCTTTTTAAAAAGAATGACACACAGCCTGATCACCTTAAAGAGAAAGACCGTAAGCCACGGTATGACAAGGGCGAGAAGGGTTTGTGGTACTATTAAATACCTAATTTCTGAAATATGCTAAAGTGGCGTTCATTGACTGACATCGCTCAGTTGGAAGAAATTCAACGTACGTCTATGACAAATCCGGTCATGATTTTTAAACACAGTACCCGATGTTCTATCAGTCACACTTCTCTGGAAAGACTCAAACGCAATGGGACGGTAAGTGAATCCGGTGAGATACCCATTTTCCTGTTAGACCTAATCCGCGACAGAGAGATATCCAATCAAATTTCAGAGTCGTATTCAGTTGATCATCAATCTCCGCAAGTGCTTTTAATTCATGAAGGGGAAGTTGTTTACCATGAATCCCATTTCGGGATTCGTTTTGAATCTATTCGAAATGAAATCGAGAGAATTAAACAGGCTAAAAATTGAACTTAATGTTTTGCCGAAGTGACTCTGACAGACTCAACGCTACCGGGCATGACAAAGCAATTTCTTTAAGCTTTTGTTTTTGATCAGCAGTCGCCTGCAGATCATAAGACAAAACAATATCAATCTTACTCACTCGTCTTGGGTCAGATGACATTGTTTTCACTACTTCGCCTGATAAACCAGTTAGATCGATTCCTTCCTTTTCGGCATAAATACCCATTACGGTTATCATGCATGAGCAGAGTGCTGCCGACAATAAATCGGTGGGGCTGAAAGCTTCACCACGGCCATGATTATCAACGGGGGCATCAGTGGTAATTGATGAGTTTGACCGCGTATGTGTTAAGATTGTTCTTAAACCTCCTGTATATTTGCTTGTTAATGTAGTCATGGGATTTTTTATCTGATATTTTCGTTACACCAATTAAACTCTAAATTTATTGCAAGATTCTGAGTAAATGAGGCTTTTGTTCAAAATAGCGTTTGTTTTAATAGTAGCTGCTACTTCCAGCCCCGCGCTTTCACAGCAACAGGACTCCTATGATTATACCTCAGAATTTACATGGGGGATTAACAAGAATTCTTCAGGAGGATTAATCGGGGGATTCACATTTAAAAAAGCCAAGAAGCTGAGCGACCGAATGCTGGAATCGTATGGCCTGGAGATTATGAACGTGAAGCACAATCAGGAGGTGCGAAGAAGTTCCCGATCAACAGGTAGTTTCTTTATTTATGGAAAGAGTAATTATTTATATGCGTTCCGGTTTCAATATGGCCGGGATTTTATTCTTTTTAAAAAGGCCCCTCAGCAAGGCGCAGAAATTAAAGCGGTACTGGCCGCGGGGCCCTCTCTGAGTTTGCTGGCTCCTTATTACATTGAAGTGGCCGTTGATCAAAGTCTTTTTGTTACGCGTACAGCCCAATATGATCCTACAAATCCCGCCCACTCTTTTAACAACATTTTAGGAACAGGCCGCGTATTTGAAGGGCTTGGTGAGTCCAGTATGCAGGTAGGTATTAATGCAAAAGCCGCACTTAATTTTGAACTGGGAATTACAAAGAGTCAGGTGGCCGGGTTTGAGATAGGATTCCTGGTTGACACTTATTTTCATGACATCATTCTAATGCCTACGGCTGAGAATTACTCCGTTTTTCCCACGGTCTTTTTTACCCTATTTTACGGGAATCGTAAATAAAGCCCTGAAAAACAGCACCATTCAAAGAAAAAAGGACATGGAAATATTGTGACCTAATGGCCATAACGGGATTCTCTTTATATATTTGAAATCCTAAACAAGAACCAATGGAAGCAAAAAAGACAGTAAGTGCTGATCTAACCAAGAAAACAGGCTTTTTTTCAGTGTAGGCCTGCTCATCACCATGACTTTGGTTGTGACGGCTTTTGAATGGAAGCAATATGATGATTCCCTTATCGATTTAAGCGGTAAGAACATTAACACGTTCGAAGAAATGTTAGAGGTTCCTCCAACAGAGCAACCCCCTCCACCACCTCCACAAATTCAGCAGCCTCAAATTATTGAAGTTCCTGATGAAGAAGAAATCGAGGAAGAAATCGAAGTAAAGTTTGATGTTGAGGTAACAGAAGAAACCAAGGTGCAGGAAATTGTTATTCAGGCTGAAGCGCCTAAAGAGGAAACTGATGAAATTTTTACCATCGTTGAAGATCCTGCAGAACCCATTGGTGGCTACCCTGCTTTTTATAAATACGTTCAGGATAAAATGAAATATCCGGCACAAGCCCGAAGAATGGGTATCGAAGGAAAAGTGTTTGTTGAGTTTGTTATTAATAAGGATGGCTCAATTTCCGATGTGAGATCTGTGAAAGGTATTGGGGCTGGCTGTGATGAAGAGGCCGTTCGGGTTGTGGAGAGCGCGCCAAAATGGAAAGCGCCCAAGCAGCGTGGAAAACCGGTAAAGCAACGAATGGTGTTGCCGATCACCTTTAGATTAGGCTGATCAGTCAACTACATAATAAAAAGTCAAAGCCCTGAAAACACGGGGCTTTTTTTATAATACAAATCCAAGGACTAATCCTATCAGTATCATTAACCATGAGGGCATTTTTGTGAATGCCATTCCACAAAATGAACCAACAATGAACAATATGTTGATCAGCGTATCGTCAAGGGGCTGGTATAAAAGAATCGCTGCTGCTGCAACCAATCCGGAATTGGCAGCATTGATCCCTTCCAGTGAAGCCCTCACAGGCCTGAATTTTTTAAGGCTATCCCAAATTCGGATGACAAAAAATATCAGGAATGTTCCTGGTAAAAAGATTCCAAAAGCCGAAATGAATCCACCAATGATCTCCCCCCCATAACCATAATCCCGCATAGCCAATGCACCAATGTAAGCGCTGAACGAAAAACAGGACCCGGTATGGATTGTGCAATGGCATATCCGGACAAGAATTCCTGAGCTGTTAAATATTGTTTGGGAAGATATTGTACAAACTCGACAAACATTAACGGAATTAATACCTGACCTCCGCCAAAGATGAGGCTGCCGTTCCTATAAAAATTTTCAAACAAACGGATCGGGAGGGCTTCGGGGATTCTTTTTGTTACACCTCCTAAAATGGCAACAAAAACCAATACTCCGGCCCAAAGAAAAAAATTAGCCCAGGGCACATGGAATTTTTGTTTCTTTTCCACGGGATGAGCCTTGTATTTCAAGGCAGTAATACTTCCGGCCACCAGCATTATCACCGGTAAGAGAAAAGGTGAATTAATAAAAAAGGACAGCACTCCGGCAGCCACCATAAGTACTAATCCGGTTCGGGTTGTTACCGTTTTGCTACTAATAGAGTAAGCCGCATACGCAACAAATCCTACGGCTATTGGAAGAACAAATCGGGTAAACTCCAGGGATATATTTCGATCATGAAAATTACTGATCAATATTCCGGCAAAGGTCATGATCGTAACCGCGGGCAGAATCCAAACAAGCAGAGTTAGGTAAGCGAGATTAGGTCCACCCAGCCTATAGCCAACAGCAGTAAGGGTTTGCGTTGACGTAGGGCCTGGTAATACCTGTCCCAATGCATACAACTCCATCAGCTCAGCCTCTGTTACGTATCTTCTTTTTTTTACGAGTACTCTTATAAAATGTGCCAGATGAGCTTGAGGGCCGCCAAAAGAAATCAACGCCAATGTCAATATATCTTTCAGAAAAATATAATAACGAATGCGCTGAACGGCCACTTACATTAAGTTTAATCCAATTGAGGTGCTTGAATTTACTAAGCTAAATATTTTTATGTAAATTTAAATTATACAGATAACGAGGTCATTGTTCATCGCTCGTTTTTTTTAATCTAACTTTACTATCATGAAATCAATCAATAGAAGAAAATTTATCAAAAAATCAATAAGCGCATCGGCCACTACGCTTGGAGCAACATTCCTATTGGCTGATCAACCTGTTTTTGCCTCTACGCCTCAAAATAATTTTGAATTTCAGCAATTGAAACTCCCCTATTCGTATGATGCGCTTGAAAAGAGCATTGACAAAATGACGATGGAAATTCATTATACAAAGCACCACGCGGCCTACGTTCTGAATGTAAACGCAGCCATTCAGGATGAAAAAATTGTAGTTAAATCAGAAAAAGAATTTTTCTCTGGTATCTCCAAAAGGTCTTCTAAAGCGAGGAATAATGGTGGAGGAGCCTATAATCATAATTTATTTTGGACATGCATGACTCCATCCACCGGTACCCCATCCGGAAAAATTGCTGATGCTATTAATGGGGCCTTTGGATCATTCGATAAGTTTAAGGAATTATTTACCCAGGCTTCCTTATCGCGATTTGGATCGGGCTGGGTGTGGCTCGTCAAAGAAAACGGAAAACTACAAATTGGCTCAACACCTAATCAAGACAACCCTCTGATGGATGCCTCTGATTTCAAAGGCATACCGCTACTGGCCCTTGATGTTTGGGAGCATGCTTATTATCTTAAATATCAAAATAAGCGAAGCGAATATGTGGCCAACTGGTGGAACGTTGTGAATTGGGAAACTGTGGCGGAACGCCTCGGTTAACGGGCACGATAAATTTCCAGCCGATCATCCATTACATCTTCCTTACTAAAAGGGCTACCCGATATCCTGGGTGCTTCAATTCCGATTCCAAATTTTTGTGTAGAATGAAAGATGCGGGCTTCATCCCACAATCCTTCTTTTAAAAAAGAATGTAGGGTATGCGCTCCGCCTTCAATAATAACGGATTGAATCTTGCGTTGGTGTAAGTCATTTAAAATCTTTTTCAAAAACTTTTCCTTTGCAATCTTTACATATTCCAAATTTTCCTTTGAGTTCTGGTCTTTTAACGTATAGCAAATAGTAGGTGAAAGGCCATCAAATAATTTTAAATCCTTACTAAGTTTTAAATCATTATCAATTACAATTCGTAAAGGATTCTTGCCATTCCAATTACGCACAGTCAATGCCGGGTTATCTACCCGGGCGGTTGTTGTACCCACGAGTATTGCATCTTCTTCACCCCTCCACTTGTGCACAAGCTGGCGGGAATGTGCATTGCTAATCCATTTCGATTCACCGTTTTCGCGGGCTATAAATCCATCTGCAGTTTGAGCCCATTTCAAAATCACATAAGGTCGCTTTTCATCTATAGCTGTAAAAAATCTTCGGTTTAATTCAACCGCTTGTCTTTCACATAAACCTACTTCAACCTCAACGCCTGAATTTTTTAATCGTTGTATGCCGCGACCGGAAACAAGAGGATTGCGATCCAAAATTGAAACGAAAACCTTTTTAATTTTGGAAGCAACAATTAAATCAGCACACGGAGGTGTCCTCCCAACATGTGAACATGGCTCAAGACTTACATACAAAACGCTTTCTGACAGAATGCTCGAGTCGGCTACCGATCGAATCGCCATCACCTCAGCATGGGCCTGTCCATAAACAGCATGAAATCCTTCACCAACAATTTTATTTTCATGTGTGATGACACATCCGACCATTGGATTTGGACTTACATAACCTGCTCCCCGTTGAGCAAGCTCCATCGCGCGCATCATAAAAAATTCATCCGAAATCACAGTCATTTGTTAACATTGCAAAGATCAAGTAAGCATGCTTAAATCCAAAGAACTCTTTTGGCAGGTTACCCGGCAAATTAAACTGGATGAATCTCGCGATGAGATTGAGTCTATGGTCTACCTCCTGTTAGAAAAGGTACTTGGTCTTTCCAAAGCGGATATAGTTGCCAACTCAGAAATTGAACTACCTCATGAAGCTGAATTAACTAATGCCATCCACCGCATTAACCAGCAGGAACCGATTCAATACATTATTGAAGAGGCTGACTTTTATGGAAGAGCATTTTTTGTTAACAAAAGTGTTCTTATCCCCAGACCCGAAACCGAACTTTTGGTTTCAACTATTATAAAAAATACACCTTCCCATGCCTCCATACTTGATGTTGGAACCGGGAGCGGTTGCATTGCAATTACCTTGTCTTTGGAACTTCCATCATCGCATGTAACTGCAGTCGACATCAGTGAACCGGCACTTACTATCGCCAAAAAGAATCATTCAACTCTGGGTGGCTCTGTCAACTTTATTATGGCTGACATTTTTCAAAATCAAATCCCAATCTCTGAGTTAGACATTATTGTAAGCAACCCACCTTATATCTCTAAATCTGAAAAAGCCTTTCTCAAAAAAATGTAAGAGACTTTGAGCCTCATATTGCTTTATTTGTTGAAGATGAGAATCCTTTGATTTTTTATGAAAAAATCGCTGAGGTGGGATTATCTAAACTAAAAACAGGTGGGAAGATTTATGTTGAAATCCATGCGGATCGGGGCGATGAAGTCGCCCAGATTTTTGAACATAAGGGCTACCATGAGATCGACATTATTCATGATCTAGATAAAAAAGAAAGGATCGTTACCGCTCGATTCTGAGACCCTTTGATTTAGAGTCATTAGAGCCAATGTAAATTCAATCATCCTTTAAATTGAATTTTAGAATATTTCATACATCTGCATTAGTTGTTGATCGCCCGGGTTGTACAACTCATGTTTTTTTCAAATTTTAGAGTTATGATCAGTAACTTTTTCAAGATAGCCCTGCGAATTTTTGTCAAAGAAAAAGCTTACTCTTTTCTAAACATTTTCGGACTTACAACAGGTTTGACATCGGCTATTCTTATTTTTTGTGGGTAGACGGTGAGTACAGAGTAAATCGTTTTCACTCAAACTCAGAAAACATTTTTCAGGTGCTCACCAATGTAATCTCAGAAGACACCACAATTACCTGGATATCCGTACCCGGTTCGTTTACCGAAGAGATACCCTCCGTAGTTCCTGAAATTCAATTCATTGCCCGAATAACCAACGATGGCGATCAATTGTTTCAATTCGGAGATAGTTATTTTCTGGAAAAAGGATTTATGGGTGATGAGGCACTTTTCTCCATTTTTAGTTTTCCAATCGTTGAAGGCGACCCTCAACACCCGCTGCCAAATAGTAGCTCCGTGGCTATATCTCAAACCCTTTCCAGAAAATTATTCAATGATGAGCCTCCCATTGGCAAACAAGTAAAGGTGGGACGTTATGATCTTTTGGTGAGTTCTGTTTTTGCTGATATCCCCGATCACTCCACACTCAAATTTCAATTTATACTTCCGTTTGAAATTCATAAAAGCTATATCAAACCTACATGGTTGAGTTACTCCTATCAAACATTTGTAAAACTATATGAACCCACTCATCGGGAGTCTGCTACTCTAAAAATAAACGAGTACAGAGCAAGCCTTGCCACGACTCCTGAAATGGAGGACGATATTGACTTTTACCTGCAGCCTTTTACCGATCGGTATTTAAAATCTGAATTCGAGAATGGTCTGCCTTCCGGAGGAAAGATTGTATTTATACGAATTTTTGTAGTCATCGGCATTTTCATTCTCTTGGTTGCCTGTATTAATTTCATTAATCTGGCAACCGCTCGCGCCACACTCAGGGCAAAGGAAATAGGCGTTCGTAAGGCTTCCGGATCTACGCGTGCCGCACTCATTGTTCAATTTCTCACGGAGGCATTTGTCAATGTGTTTATTGCAATTCTAATGTCTATGGCGGCCGCCTATTTCTTGGTTCCTGCTCTAAATAAATCATTTGGTCTTTCGTTTAACTTGGACCTTGCAGATCCGGGGATATACCTGATATTGATTGCAGCATCATTAATCGTCACTCTCCTTTCTGGTTTGTACCCGGCATTCGTGCTATCATCTTTCCGTGTTGTCGAGGTTATGAAAAGAGAAACCGGATCGGTAAAAGGAGGCAATCTCAGAAATGCTTTGGTTGTTTCGCAACTCTCAATTACTATCATACTTTCGGTTTGTGCTGTTTTTACATTCAGACAACTTCAGTTTATACATACTAAGGACATGGGTTACAACCGGCAGGATATTATCACGTTTGTGGGCACACGTCAATTGATGAACGCGTATGAAAATTTTAGAAACGATGCGCTTTCCAATCCTATCATTTTGTCGGTCACACGAGGGAATCAAAACTTGTATGAAATTCAGGGGCAAGTACTGGGCAGTCTGACCTGGGCTGGAAAAACGGAGGACGATGATGACTACTTTCGGGGAATTATGGTTGATATGGATTTCTTCGAAACCATGGATATAAAAATCCTTTTGGGCAGAAGTTTTTCCAGAGACTATAATGATTCGAATAGCTTCGTTTTAACTAAAAAAGCCGTTGAGACTATGCGGATGACCGACCCGTTGGGTCAGCGGGTTTCAATGTGGGGAATAGAGGGAACCGTAGTTGGAGTAGCGCATGATTTTCACAGTCGCTCGCTGCACGAAAAGATTAACCCCGTAGTATTTTTATCCAGCACAGTATGGCCGAGAAAATTCTATATGAAAATTCAACATGGCAAGACTCAGGAAGCAATTCAGTTTCTTCAAACGCTCCTTAAAAAGTATAATCCTGAATATCCTGTTGATTATTCGATTCTTGAAGATGAATTTGCCAGCCTGTACGGTGACGAAAAAATAATCAATCAACTGGCAATCAGTTTCACGGTTATTGCTGTCGTCCTTTCGTGCATTGGACTTTATAGTCTTGCCGCTTATTCCGTTGAAAACAGACGGAAAGAAATTGGAATTAGAAAGGTAATGGGAGCTTCCGTGAAAGGCATTATAATCATGGTGTGTTCCAACTTTGTTCTTTTGTCCATTATCTCTATTATAATCGGATCACCTCTGGCCTATTATCTCAGTCAATATTTTCTGGAAAGTTTTGAGTTTCGTATTTCGCTTGACTGGAAAGTTTTTATGTTTTGTTCGCTTGGTTTAATAGCCGTGATGCTATTGACGATCATCTACAAAGTAATCCGGGCCGCTCTTACAAATCCTATTCAGGTACTGCGAAGCGAATGATTAGATTACTTCAATTACCTGGCCGGTAATCGCACCTTCAACGCTTTTTGCATACGCCTGAACAACCCGCAGCATTTCTACAGGAATGTGGCCCGGAAAAAACTGGCCAAGATCTTCATACGAATCCTCTACTAACCCGGGGCTTACTACATTGATCCGGACGCCACGCTTCAACTCAATTGAACTGGCGCGGGTAAAAGAATTAAGTGCACCGTTTACAAAACTTAATCCTACACCCCCCTTGACGGGGTCATTATATAGTATCCCTGAAGTCAGTGTAAAAGAACCATCATCACTGATAAAATCCTTTCCCACCATTACCAGATTAATCTGTCCCATCATCTTACTTCGAATGCCTTTATAAAAATCCTCTTCCGTCATTTGGTCAAAAGGACCAAAGTGACCGTGACCTGCTGTACAGACCAAGGCATCAAACTGTCCCACTTTTAAAATAACCTCAAACCGCTGCGGTAGATGTCATGTCACATTGAATGTCACCACTTTTCGAGCCAACGCGAATTATTTCGTGCCGCTTCTCAAGTTCTTTGGTTACATGTTTTCCAATAACTCCCGTAGATCCAACAATGATTATTTTCATACCTGCAATAATAAGTGAATTGGTAATGATTCGAATAATCACCTTATTTGTTAAATAAATATGAGAAATAAATATTCAGCACGACATGTATTGGCAGCCATAGCCACTCTGGCTACAATAGTTTTATCGTGCCAGAATGAAGACCTGTCAGAATCGTCTTTTGATCTAATCCAATCAAGAATCCTTGACACGTCATGCGCCATTAGCGGTTGTCATTCATCGACATCAGATCCGGCATTTCTGCAACATAATCTTGTTCTTGAAAAATCGGTCGCCTATTCCAACTTGGTGGGCGTAGAGCCAACACTGCACAACGCGAAACACGATAATCTATTGCGAGTAAAGCACCACGAATCGGATTTCAGCTTACTCTTTCATAAAATCAGCACCACATCAGGGGTAAGCAATTATGGAAGTCCTATGCCGCTGGGATTACCCTTACTTTCTGTAGGACAAGTTGAATTTATTCGACAGTGGATTGATGCAGGAGCCCCACAGAAAGGACAAGTAGCTGATCCTGCTTTGCTGGATGATGAGATAGCTCAGCCAGATCCATTCACTCCGCCACTTCCTCCGGCACCGGGTGAAGGGATTCAGGTATCTGTTGGGCCATTTTCAGTTGCTCCCGACTTTGAGCGTGAATTGTTCGTGTATAAAAAACTTGGCAATACTGAAAAAATATTTGTAAACCGATTTGAAATTAAAATGCGATACAACAGCCATCATTTCATTTTATATGATTTCAATGACCAGATTCCAAGTGCTATCAAACCACCGTTTGACTTTGTGCGGGATATACGCAATCCGGATGGTTCAATGGCCACGGGTTTAATGATTCCCATGGCCTACCACGTTTTCGTTATCGGCTCACAAACACCACATTTCACATATCAATTTCCGGACGGCATTGCGTTGGAATTGCCTGCCGACTACGCATTGGACTTTAATTCACACTATGTAAACAAACAGGGAATCCCTATTGAGGGTGAGGTGTATATTAATCTTTACACCGTTCCACAAAGTGAAGTGACTGACATTGCCATCGCCCTAAACCTGCCAAACAACAGTCTGAATCTTCCTGCCAATCAACGGACCACCCTGACCAAAACATTTATTTTTAATGAGAAGCGAACAATTTATAGTCTCACGTCACACACTCATCAACTTGGTGAGAAGTTTGTAATCAAAATAAAAGGTGGAGCACGCGATGGTGAGACTGTCTACACGAATGAGAATTGGCATCATCCCCCTCAGCTCAATTACAATCCACCTATTGTGCTGAATCCGGGAGAAGGGTTGACATCAGAAATTACTTATAACAATACCACCAATAAAACCGTCAATTTTGGACTGACCAGTGAGGATGAAATGGGAATAATATTCGGATATTACAAGGCTAATTAACCGTAAATTCGAGAATCACTTTTTCAATAATATCACAACATTCATGAATTTGATCTTCCGTAATGACCAGCGGTGGCGCAAATCGAATGATGTTACCATGTGTTGGTTTAGCCAATAAGCCATTCTTTGCCAATTCAAGACAAATGTTCCAGGCTGTTTTGCTCTGAGGGCTGTCATTAATGACAATGGCATTTAATAATCCTTTTCCCCTCACCAGCTCAACAAGTTTTGATTTCTTAATGAGAGCCTGCATTCTTTCTCTGAAAATTTTACCAAGTCGCATTGCGTTCTCTGCCAGCTTCTCATCTTTAATGACCTGAAGGGCTTCCATGATTACAGCGGCAGCAAGTGGATTCCCGCCAAATGTTGATCCATGTTCTCCGGGTCCCATGACCATCATTACCTCATCATCAGCCATTACCAGTGATATCGGCAGTACACCTCCGGATAATGCTTTTCCTAATATCAATAAATCGGGACGCACATTTTCGTGATCGGAAGCCAGCATTTTTCCTGTACGGGCAATGCCGGTCTGAATTTCATCCATCATCAACAGGACATTATTTTTTCTACAGATTGTTTCAGCCGCTTTCAGATATCCATCCGATGGTACAAATACTCCTGCTTCACCCTGAATAGGTTCTATCCACAGAGCACATACATTGGGATTTGACAAGGATTTTTCCAAAGCGGGAATACTGTCGTAATCGACTATTTCAAACCCAGGCATAAAAGGACCAAATCCAATCTGAGCTTTCGGATCGGTCGATGCGGAAATTACCGTTGTGGTGCGGCCATGAAAATTTTTCTTTGCCGCAACGATAATTGCTTTATTCTCCGGAATTCCCTTTTTAGTATACCCCCATTTACGCGCCAGCTTAATTCCCGTTTCATTGCCTTCAGCACCGCTATTCATGAACAGGCACTTTTGATAGCCAAACGTTTCACAGACATATTTCTCGGCCAACCCCAGTTTGTCGTTATAAAACGCTCGTGAGGTCAATGTCAATTCAGCAGCCTGATCCTTTAATGCTCCAATTATACGCGGGTGACAATGTCCCTGATTTACCGCACTGTAGGCCGACAAAAAATCATAGTATTTCTTGCCTTCAATATCCCAAAAAAATACACCTTCACCACGGGTTAATACTACAGGAATCGGATCATAATTATGGGCACCATATTTCTTTTCAAGTTCTATGGCTTCCTTGCTAGATGTAATTGCTTCAGTCATAATCTTGTATTCAAAATGAAGTTGCAAATTACCAATTAAGAGACGGATTGACAATCAAGATTTCAACAATGTGGAATCCAGAACATTTATAGCATTCCCATTAGATGAAAGATTATTTGAGTTAACTTTGAACACCATGGAGATCGGTCAGGATAACATTCGCAGACTATTCAATGAACTTAAAACGTTTTCCTTCTGGGATCGATTGTTCCGCTGGGGTACGATCAAAACCTTACTTATTGAGACCAGTGCTGAACTGCAAAAACTGATATCCCATTCTGAATCCCTTCAAGCCGGTAATATTAAACTTGAGAATTCAATCAACCGGTTAGCCGAGGACAAGGAAAATTTTCAAAAAGAACTCAGTACATTAAAAGAAAAAAATGAAAACTATTTGAAAAGAGGCACTGAGCTGGCTACTGAATTATCAGCCATAAAACAGAAAATTGAACTGCTTGATCAGGAAAACAAAAAACTACGAGAAGAGAACACACAATACAAGACGTTTGAAGAGCAAAAGAGAATTGAATACGACAAGTCGGTAACGGGCATTCATAAAATCCAGGAACAACTGACGCGGGAACGTAGTGAAGAAAAAGAAAAACGGTATCAGGCTGAAATCGAACGAATCAAAAAGCTAAAAGAAACCTGGTCCACTCATGAACAGGATGTAGCCAACAGAATAAAAGCGATCTGCAGCCGGCATGGCGTTGAGTATATGGACACCGTTCCCTTTAAAGGCAAACCGGATAACACATTAAAAATCAATGAGGAATTTATTATTCTGGATGCCAAAAGTCCTGCGGGTGAAGATTTGTCCAATTTTCCGATATACTTAAAAAATCAGGCTGAAAACGTAAGCAAATACATAAAAGAAGACGGTGTACGTAGAGAGATATTTCTTGTTGTGCCTACGAATACACTGGAGATCATTCAGCATTTTGAATATAAACTCAGTGACTATACGGTATATATTATCTCGAATGATTCGCTCGAGCCAATTATTCTGGCACTTCGAAAAATTGAAGATTATGAATTTGCCGAACAGCTCAGCCCCGAAGAGCGGGAAAATATTTGCAGAGTGATCGGAAAGTTTGTTCATCTTTCTAAACGAAGAATTCAAATTGACGGATTTTTTGCCAAGCAGTTTTTTGAACTCGTCTACCGCAGTGAAGCCGATTTGCCAAGAGATATTCTGGAAAAGACAATTGAATTTGAACGGGCAGAAAAGCTAAATCCACCCATTGAAAGACGAGCCCGTCAAATCAATAACAAAGAATTGGAGAATGAAATCAGAGATCGAAAAACGGATGCCGAACAAAAAGGAATTGAGATGGATGAATCGATGCTATCAAAAAACCTGAATAAACTTCCTCTCTATTCAGATAAACCTACAGAAGAATCCCAAAAAACTTATTTAAATAACTTATCCCACATGGTAGAACCTCTTACAACGATTACAGTTCTTGGAATTCGTATTGACGAACCTGTAACCACCCTTACTAATTTGATACTATCTGCTACATGCATGTGGTCTTATTTTAAAATCACGGCAATGAATTTGCCCGATAAAACCATTACTTATTTCAGGTTCTTCTTCCTCATGATGGGCATTGCCACCCTGATTGGCGGATTGATCGGCCATGGGTTTCTTTATTTGCTGAGTTTCGGCTGGAAACTCCCAGGCTGGATTACGAGCATGCTGTCTATTGCGCTGATCGAACGGTCTTCCATTGAGCATGCGCGTCCATACATTAAACCAAACGTGGGGAAATTCTTCCTCGTTTTGAATGTGGTGGAGTTATTAGCCATTATGACAATCGCCATGAGTACACTTAGTTTCAGATGGATCGAACTGCACACAGCTTATGGATTGCTGGCGATCGTGGTGCCGTTTCATTTTGTTGTATACTATTACACCAAAGATAAGGGGAGCTTAATGATAATTATGGCTGTCGGCATTGCTACGATTGGTTCTCTTTTTTACATGTATAAGATTTCTCCGCATCCCTGGTTTAATCACATTGATATTAGCCATGTGATCCTCACCATCGCCATATTCTATTTTTATAATGCAACGGATAAATTGAAATTGTCAATTAGCCCAACACCGGCTGTGAGTCCTGCATAGCGGAGGGCTTATTTGGAATCAGGTGGCGCAAGAATAATGTTGTGTGTACCGGTCCAGGTATTTTGAATTTTTCGGAGCGTTACAATTCCTGATCCTCCCCGATTGAATTGCTCTTGTCTGTAGGTATCGTTGACCAATGGATCATCAGAAAAAACAATTTCATCAATCCAGTATTCTTTTCGGTTTGGTTCTTTCACGGTAACATGAATATGAGCCGCATCCGTGCGGGAAGGATACTGGGCTGGCTTTATCGTGTTGATTTCATATTGGCCCTTTTCATTGGTAATCAGCCATCCTCGTAAATAACCGTGCCGCTTGCCCCAGCCCTTTTCATTTCCGCGAGTCGGATAAATTCCTTTGTGATTAGTGTGATAAACATACAGGATGATGTCTTTTGCCGGTGTTCTACCATCCGATTCATATACTATTCCGGATATATTCAATGGTTCACCAGGTTCGCCTTTGGGTGCAATTTGTATTGATGATGATGTGGCCGTACCCTCATAAATGGCTTCGCAACCTTCGCAATTATAAAGTCCCGACCAGTTTGGTTTGCTTTCGGTTTGTGAGCATGCTATGTAAGGAACAAATAGAATAATCCAAATTGCATTTTTTATATTCATAGATTCATTAACGATTTTTAATACCATGGGGTTATCGCGATATTTGAAGCCACGTATATGAAAATCACTTCAGATAACAAATTAAGGAAACTAATTGTAGTTGGCGACCGTGTTTTGATACGGCCCGCTAAACAAACCGACAAAACAGCCAGCGGGTTGTATCTCCCTCCGGGCGTACAGGAAAAAGAAAAGATTCAGAGCGGATTTGTAATTAAAGTTGGACCGGGGTATCCGCTTCCTATGCCTACCGATGATGATGACGTATGGAAAGGCAAGGAAGATCAGATAAAATATTTACCCCTTCAGGCTCAGGAAGGTGATTTGGCGATTTTTATTCAAAAAGGAGCCATTGAGGTTATTTATGAAAGAGAAAAATATTTTATTGTTCCTCAATCCTCCATTTTAATGTTGGAGCGGGAGGAGGAATTATAAACTTCACCAATGCCAGGACTTTCTTTTGATGTGTTACGAGTTGGTAAACCATACTACATAATCAACTATGGAGAACGCTCAGAGTTTGTCATCGAGAAAATACTGGTAAATGATTTTCTGGTAAAGGATATCCATACGCTTGAGCGATACAGACTAAATGAACTCTTTAAGTTTGGAAAAGGAAATGATTTTGAAATCAGGGAATTATTTGACAACTAGTACTTAGTCTGCTTTTTAAAGTCTTTCTGATAGACTCATAAAAAATGAAGGCCATCGAATATCTTTTCCGGTCTTCTTTCCAAAACGAGCGATGATCAAATTCTTTTCAGGGAAGATGTATAAATACTGCCCCAGATGGCCCCAGGCAGCTACTGCTTTCACCGAATCATTTTCATCTACGTGAAGCCACCATCCCTGTTGGTAATAAATATTTTTTACATATTCCGAAGCTTGATTTCGATCCAGGTTCAAATATTTTGCCATTCGATTTTGTGATAAAATGGTTTCATCGCCCCATGTTCCATCGTTCAATAAGAGTCTTCCGAATTTAGCAAAATCAATAGCCCGGCAATTGATACCACTCTCCATTTTCACCATTTGATGCTCCTCACTATCAACACTCCATGTCGCCTCATATTCGGGTTGGATTTTCAGCCAAAGAAATTCATTAAAAAATATAGCCGGTGAGGTACCCGTTGCTTTTTCCAGGATCATCCCCAATACAATGGGGTTATAGCTATTGTATTTAAATTTTCACCAGGTGAATATTCAATCTCCAGCGATTTTACTTTGTCGCGTAAATCCGGATAGTAATAAGCTTTTGGTTTATCCCCCCATGGCGCATCATGATCTGCAAACCGGATTCCGGATTTCATATTGAGCAAGTGATTGATGGTTACTTCAGAATATTTCGCGTCTGTCAAACTCAATTCCGGAATATATTTTGTAACCGGGTCTGACTCGGAACCAATCAACGCTTTATCCAACGCAATACCCACCAGTAAAGAGGTTATGGATTTTGCCATTGAAAATGAAGTGTTCACGGATGCGCGTGAGTAGTCATTGAAATAATTCTCATACAACAGTGTATCATTTCGGATAATTAAAAATGCAGTAGTGCCCGACTTCTCCAATGCTTCATTAAAATCGGTTTCAAGAATTTGGCCAGCGGCAAATGAAACTTCCTGTCGATCGTCCGATGAAGGGAAAAACGAGAATGGGGTAACACTTCTATCTAATTTATGATTTGGAAATTTTTCATAATCCTCAATGTCTGAAACATTCCAAAATATCCATCTTCCAACGTATGAATCTGTACAAGATGATATGATTAGCAATATACCCGTAACCATCCACACAATCTTCAAGAATCTCATGCAACTAATATAGTTCTTGCAATGCAAAATTGCTTTGAAAAAAGAAAACGAATGCCTACACCACTTTTTTCCGAATGGCTTTGGCGTACGTGCGGCTTACTGGAAAACTCTTTCCGTTCTGCATCTTTACAATCATACCCCCGTTAAAGTGTCTTTCGATCTCTTTTAAAAAGCTGACATTGATAATGGTGGAGCGGTGCACTCGTATGAAACTTTCAGGATTCATAATCTCTTCAAGCTTGCCAATCCCAGATGAACTGACGAATTGATCCGATTGGGTTGTGATAATTGTGTAGTCCCCTGACGCTTCAAGGTAAATAATATCCTCAACCGGAAGGTTAAACAGTTTTTCAGATTTTTGAACAAATATGTGCGAGTCATAATTTTTATTCGTTCCTACCTTTAAGTTTTCCAGCAATTCCTTCAGGTTGTTTTGTTCGGCCTTCTTCCGGCTAAGGGCACGATCTACCGCCATCCTGAAGCGGTCTTCGTCAAGCGGCTTTAGCAAATAGTCAACTGCGTTCTTCTCAAAAGCCTTAATGGCATATTGATCGTAAGCCGTTGTAAAAATTACCTGCGGATCATGATCCATCTGATCGAGCACATCAAAGCCACTCATTCCCGGCATTTGAACATCCAAAAAAATGAGATCCGGTTTTAAATTATTAATTTTCTCCAGCGCCTCTTTTCCTTTCTCGCATTCTCCTACCACTTCTATTTGTGCATACTCATCGAGATACTCCCGCAATAAATCACGGGCTAATTTCTCATCATCAATTACCAGGCAAGTCGTTTTCATACGTTAATTTTTTCGGTTCTGATATCTTTCTTTTTCTCTTTATTATCTGATCGATCCGGAAGGTAAAAGGAAACCGAATAACCTTTGTCGTGAGAGCGAATCCGAAGGCCGGATCGAGCGCCAAAATAACTTTTAAGTCGTTGATCGGTATTTTTTATTCCCACACCGGTGGAAGAAAAACCATCCATTACCTTTTTGCATTAATACCAAGACCATCATCCCAAACCTCAAAGAATATCCTCTTTGCTTCTCTTCGAACGATAAGCCCGATCTCCCCTCCCTCTTCCTTGGGCGCAATTCCATACTTCACTGAATTTTCAATGAGCGGTTGTAGAATCATAGGGGGAAGCTGAACATTATAGCAAGTTGGGTCAATTTCTTTTTGAAACTTCAATCGATTTCCGAAACGTACTTGCTGAATCCGAATATAATTTTCGATAAAATCAACTTCATGAAGCAATGAAACAAGTTCACCGCCATGTGCATCCAGCGCATATCTGAAAATATCAGACAGCTGCGTAATCACTTTTCGTGCCTGCTCTTTGCTGGAATGTATCAGGGTACTGATTGAGTTCAGTGTATTAAAAAGGAAATGCGGATTGATTTGAGATTTTAAAAGTGAGATTTGCATTTCTTTATTTTTAATAGCCAGCTGACTTTTTTCCTTTTCTTTTCGCTGTAATCCTTCAAAATAACGAATGATATAATAAACGGCTACGGTAATAATGTATTGATCATAAATGCGAAGGGCATCCCAGCTCATCAGGTCTATCATATATTCCTTCCAATGAACAAAGTATACCAGTCCATCCATATAGTCAGTGAAATAATAAGACAGCGTTCCCATGATCAGGAAGAAAACAACCAGACCCCCAACATGACTCGCCACCTGCGTGATCAACGGAAATCGAACAAGCCAGTGTGACCACAAGAAAATTAAGATGATAAAAACGCAAAGCGCTTCAAAGAGAAAAAAGGCATTCCACAATACATAGGCGGCCGGGTTTACAAAATTGTATTCGAAGATGGCACTGATCAGAAAATTGATGGCATACCAAATACAAATGAGTAAATACGCCCATTTCCAAATTTTAGGTACCCTGTCAACAAGTGTCACTGCCATCTAAATTGAAAGATAAATTTAATGATTTGAATACTAAGCCGTTTAGTGTAACAAAAAACGATGAACGTAAGATATATACCGATAATATCAATTTGTACCACATAAGAAATTGTAACTTTAATCGCCTATGTGTTGGATAAAACAATTTTTTGGATGTACAACGGTTATTCTTTTAATTTCTCAGAATAATCTGGCCCAGAACATCACGATTTCATCACAAGCCGTTGACATCGAATCGAATGAAGGATTACCTTTTGCCTCAGTAGGGCTGAAGGGCAGATCGCTGGGCACTATAACTAATCTTCAGGGTTCCTTTGATTTTCATATTCCTTCAGAATTCAGAAATGAAATTCTGGTGATTAGCATGCTCGGATATGAAAATTATGAGGCGCCTGTCTGGACGTTGGTTAATAACCAGTTGCCGCAGTTGGAGATGAAAAAATCATCTACTATTCTAAAGGAAGTGGTGATCACTGATTCCCTTACCGGTGGTGACATTCTGCAGATAGCCATTTCAAGAATTGAGCAAAACTATCCGATGAAGCCATATCTGATGGATGGCTTTTATCGTGATTTAAAAAGTGTGGGTGGAAATTATTTTTCGTTGCTTGAAGCGGCCATAAAAATATATGATGAGGATTATCTTGGGCCAAGAAATAAATTCAAACTAAGAGAAAGGGTTTCGTTGGTGGAAGTGCGAAGAAGTTTGGGATACGCCAGTAAGTTCACTGCATACTTTGATGAGGGCAATTTGCTGGAAGATTTATTGCTCCACAACAATGTAAAGTACCGTCAATTCCCTGAGGAAAATATTTTTTACGATCACCTCAAACGCGGGGCCGATAGTTATTACAACAATGAGCCGGTTTTTATGGTCTATAACGATCGTGACTATTTGCTACGCGTGTACGTGGATAAGCGTAACTATGGAATAGTTCATATTGAATATGAAAACACAAATGAGTCTGTAATGGGTAAGCGGAAAGGATTAGTAAGTAAATTTGTTAAACTTAAAAGAACTATTGAATTTAAAAACTACGATGGTACGCTCTATTTAAACTACCTGACGGTTGATTCGTACATCAACTGGTATGATATACGATCTGATGAGTTGCGCTTTGAATCAATCCTGAATCAACAATTAGTGATCAACAACATACAAACTGATCCGGAAGAACGGATTACTACTAAAATGAAAAGTTATGGACTTCAATATCAGGATATGCCCTACAACGAAAAATTCTGGGCCAATTATAATGTCATTAAAGAAAGCCCGCTAGAATAAAAAAATAAATGTAAAGACCTTGAGCGGCCGGGCGCCCTTGAAACGCAATTCAAACATTATTGAAATTCTTTTTTTGCTTCCGTCAAAAACTCTTTCTTGTCTATAGGCACTACGCCTATATGCTCACAAACCAAACCTCCGCCAAGATTAGAAAGTCCTGCGATAAGATTAGGAGATAAATTCAGCGCTACGCATAATGCGGCTATACTTACCACGGTATCTCCTGCACCTGATACATCTGCAATTTCACGGGTATGTGCCGGAATGTGAAAACGTTCATCTTTAAAATCAATATAGATTCCATACTCTGACAGAGTCAACATAACTCCTCCAACACTCAACTTCTTCTTTAACTCACTTACCGCTTTCTTTACTTCACCAGTTTGGGATGGATTTATTTCTTTCTTAAGGCCTTCGCGAAGCTCTTTTAGATTTGGCTTGAATAAATCTACATTTCTGTAATTATGAAAATTTCTCTTTTTTGGATCCACAACTACGGGTACTTTCCTTTTCGCGGCCATTTTCACTGTCATATCAATCAAGCCTGGTGTGATGGTCCCTTTGTCATAATCCTCGAAAACAATCACATCACATCCTGAGATCAATTTTGTGATTTTTGTCAAAAGTTCTTTTTCCTCCTTTGCGTTGGCTTCCTTTTCAGATTCCTCATCTACACGCACTACATGTTGATGACTGGCAATCACGCGAGTCTTTACTGTTGTGGGTCGATCCGTACTGATTACAACGCCTTCTTTTGAAATCTTGTTTTCTGCCAAACAATTCATCAGCTTGTTACCATACTCATCCTTTCCAATAAGTGCCACCAGAATTGGTGTAGCCCCAAGTGCTTTTAGATTTAATGCAACATTGGCGGCACCACCCAATCGAACATCTCGCTTCTTAACCTGAACAATAGGAACGGGAGCTTCCGGAGAAATTCTGGCCACATTTCCCCATATATAATTGTCGAGCATGATGTCGCCAATTACCAGCACCCGAAGGGAATTGAAATCGCGGAAAATCTTGTCAACCGGAATCTTCATTATGATAGTTTTGAAAGTGCATTTTTCATGCGCTGAATAGCTTCCCGAAGTTCGTTCTCCGATGCTGCATAAGAGAGCCGAACACATTTCTCTTCACCAAATGCAGCTCCGGGTACCAGCGAAACATTGGCAGTCTCCAACAAATACATGCACAAATCATCGCCTGTGTTTATGACGCGGGAATCTGCTGATTTTCCGTAGTATGAACTTACATCCGGGAAAAAATAAAATGCTCCCTGTGGATAGTTTGCTTTGATACCGGGAATCTCCTTCAACAAATTAAATACAACATCTCTTCTTCTTTTGTACTCCTCTACCATTTTACGGGTAGGTGCTAAGTC
>JAAUQD010000041.1 GCA_012032815.1 Flammeovirgaceae bacterium | reverse complement strand
GTAGTTGTAGAAAAGATGTACGACCACATGAAATATACAGCTGAACACGTAGCTGACTGGGCATATCAAGACGACAATAAGGAAGAATTCATCAGTGGGTATAACAACTTATTACCCATACGAACCAAAGTAGCCAAACTTATTAATTGTGATGTCACTGAACTGGCCATGACGGATAATGTCACAAATGGTATGAGTTATCTTGCGAATGGCATTACCCTTAAAGAAGGTGATGAAATGCTTACCACTAATCAAGAGCATCCCGGAGGTCAGAGTGGATTTCTTCTCAAAGAAAAAAGGTATGGTGCTGTCTTTAAGACAGTGACATTAGGAAAACCCATTAAGGATCAAAAGGAAGTTTTTGATGCAATTGTGGGAGCCATGACGACAAAAACAAAAGTGCTTATGCTTTCGCATATTATTTCCGGAAGCGGAGCCATTTTGCCGGTGAAGGAAATTTGTGAGGAGGCTCGCAAGCGTGGAATATTTACAATTTTAGATGGAGCACAAACCATAGGGCAAATTGCTGTCGATGTTCGGGACATTGGGTGTGATGCGTATGCGGGTTGTTTTCATAAGTGGATTGGTGCTCCTCCGGGAACAGGATTCATGTATGTTAAAGCGGATCGTGTGAAAGATGTTTGGACCACGGTAGCGAGTGCACGATGGGACAATCATGAAGATGAAGGGTTCAGATTTACCCAACGCGGTACAGGAAACTTTCCGGTACTAAAAGGACTCGAGGCAGCATTAGATTTTCACAGTGAAATTGGACCTGCAAAAGTCTATGATCGGATAAAATTTCTTGGACTAAGACTGCGCGATGGCTTGAGGAAAATAGAAAAAGTCAAAATCTTTTCTCCAGAAGAAGAATCAATGTGTGCCGGAATAACGGTGTATAACATCCAGGGAAAAACCGGGGCTCAGCTCCAGGAGGAATTTTGGAACCAGGCCCGTATGCGACCTCGTTCTGCCGGCCCGGAGTATGGAGTGCGGCATTGCACGCACATTTTCAATAGTGAAAGTGAGATAGACAGCGCGGTTGACATAATAAAGAAGTTAGCAGGGTAAACCTGCTTTTTGCCATCTACCTATTCTGCGAGGCAATCAGGTCGCTTACTTTTTTATCCCTTTCCTCCAGGTAGTCATTAACGTACTCATCACTTGAGCCAAATATTGATATGACGTCATCAATCGTTACAGGACATTTCGTTGCATCTTTTGTTACAGATTGGCTGATCGTTTGAAATGCAATTCCCTTCGAATTTTTCTTGCCCTCTTCATTTTCCGATACCTTTATTTGAGAAGTAAATGCCATGTTTGCATATAAATTCGCAGCGTCAGCTCCAGATATGCTGTAGGTACCGTTTAAATCAATCTCTACGGCAATATTGTATTGAGTAGATGTCCACTCATAGGATTTGCCCACTACCTGTCCCAACATTTTGATTTCCTTGCGTTCAATTTTTTCAGCGTCTACGTACTCAAAAATGGTTGTATTAAATCCCTTATTCAGTGCATCCGTTATTTCTTTTCCGGTATTTAAATAACCATCAGAAAAAGGAGCAAAACCGGGCTCAATTTCACATGGAGAACTTGCCGTTGTTTGTGTCATTCCGGTTGTTGATGCTGCAGGATTTTCAAATTTTATAAATCCGGGATCAAAAACCACCGCAATCTTTTGGTTTTCACTTTCAAATCTCCTGACCTTTTGCAATAAGGTTCTTTCTTTTTTGGGAACAACATTTGACTTGCCGGAAGTAATGGTAGTTGGAGGATGAAGCATTGATTTCGAATTATAATAATTGTCATCAACCACTGTTTTCCACCCCTGGCTGCAAATTGTTCAGGTGTGAATCGCTTCCCTACAAGTTGCATATTGTCCGTAACAGCAGGAAGATGACCCTGGATGCCGTAGACTGCTCCGTTGGCAACAGGCAATCCAATGAGTTTTTCTTTTGCAAACCCTTTTGAAATTCCGTTGACCTCACAAATTGAATAATCATCAATGCTTTCATTTATCTTTATTGAGGCTACTACTATATCGTATTCAGTTTCATTCCAAAAAGTTATGGGGTTGTCTCCCTGAACACGCTCAATAACACTATAGTTGGCAGGCACGGTAGAGGCAAGCGCCATTAATCCTTTCACGTTGGCTCTCTTGATATTTATTTTTACATTTTCTCCGTTCAATTCAAGTACTATTCCGTCATATTTAGAATTTATTTCACCGTAGCCACCAAATCCTTTATACGAATTGATACCATTATTGAAGTTGGTAGATGCATATGCATATTTCGCGATGCTATCTATTGCATTTTCTTTTACACGGGGATTATTGGCTATATCCGTAAAAGAAACCAATGCTGCTTTATTCGTTTCATCTGCATTAGTTACCGATAGCCAGTCGAAATCAGCTCGGCAAGAGGAGATGTCTTTGCTATTATCCTGCAGCAAAGTTTTAAAGTAGAATTTTGATTCAATGAACAAGTTGTAGCGAACCCCAACTATGTTTCCTGATAATCCATTTTTTCCATCCCTTATTCCCGTGAATAGGGGTGTAAAGTCTATTATCTGGAGCAAATCCAAATCATTTTGATTCATAAAGGCAATCAAAGCACCCCTGTCTTTTTCAGCCACCACATCATCAAAATTTGTATCCAGGATTTTAGCATTTTTTAAACCATTTGTTTGTTGCGAGGCATTTTGGATAGAATTTCTTAGTTGATCAAATTTGTTTTTATTGTACTCAACACCTCCCATTTGATCCAATATTGCTTTGTCAGAAAGTCCTATATATTCGGCTTTGCCATACCTAAATGCAATGCCAGTCTTAGGATTTTGTTTCAGATAGGCTTTAACCCAGTCAATCGTTATTTTTCCTTGTGATTGAGCGTCAGCGATGTTGGCTGTTGGTAGTATAAATACAGCAGCAAGAAACAGAATTAAAATATTTTTCATAATTCGATTATTTGGATCAGTTGATTCAATGTACCGAATTAGAGGCTTGAATGAAACTAATGATTTCTAATTAGCTCGAAAATTTTGTGAATTGGTGAAATTACTTTACGAATGTACTTTATTTTTTTGCGGAGCCGCTGACTAAGATGTGGTTAGTTTACCTTTCTACAGTTTGGCCTTGCAGGCTAGCAGCAAGTTTGGCTGCTTCATATGCATTAATCAGTCCGCCAGAAACACTAAGGTCACCAAAAGATATAAGATTTCGATCACCGGGCTTTATCACTTTTAGATTATCAAATTTCCGTGTGGATTGAATCAGTATATTTCTCACCTGAGTTGCTGAGAATTCCGGAAAATAAGACATGATCATAGCGGCCACCCCGGCTGCAGCAGGACTCGCCATTGATGTTCCCTGTTGTGATTTGTAGGAATTGTCCGGAGTTGTAGAATAAATATCTACTCCGGGTGAAAACAGGTCAACTGATTTTTTGCCGTAGTTCGAAAAATTGCCTACAAAGTTGTCATCAGCTCCCCACGATGAGGCACCGATTTCAAGCCAGTTGGTTGCTTGTTTATTATTGTTGTACTTCCGGGTTGGAAAATTATCTTTATCATCAATATCATCTCCGTCATTTCCGGCTGCGTGAATTAAGAGTACACCCTTTTGCTCAGCGTATTGTACGGCTTTATCAACCAACTCTTTATTTGGTGAAAAGTCTTTTCCGAAGCTCATATTAATAATGTGTGCGCCATTATCGACCGCGTAGATAATGGCATTGGCTACATCTTTATCGCGCTCATCGCCATTGGGCACCGCACGGACAGACATAATCTTTACATTATCGGCAATACCTTTAATTCCCAGATTATTCGTTCTGTCGGCTCCGATAATTCCTGCCACATGAGTTCCATGCGATGGATCAGGCCCTTCGACATCGTTGTTTCCATAATATTTTTCCTGCAATTCATTTGGATTGTCGCCTACAATTTCACGCGAATCGAAATTAACGTTGTACCCATACTCAACAATCACTCGGAAATAATCAACGGCTTCTTCATAATATTCGAGGTCCTCATGGAAAGCGATGAGAAGTGAATCAGCCGGTCCATCGTATCCGGAATTATTATACACACTAAGGATCATTCCTTTAGAAAAAAGTAATTCAGGATCATTGGTCTTATATTCTTCAACCTGGTCCTTTGTTAACGATTCTGTATCAAGTATCTGCTTAACTGTGTCAATACTTTTTTCAAGATTGCTGAACACATTTTTCATCAGGTTATATTGCTTTGAGTATCCATCAAACTGTTCCTGATTTTTTTCCTTCAATTTTTCAAATTTGTCTTTGATTGCGAGATACTGCTCATATTCGGATTTTTCTTTCCTGCTAACTTTATTACTTTCTACCGACCCAAATTTTTTATCCAGCCGGATATATTCACGGGTTAGTTCGTATGTGTCCTCATTTACGTTCCCGTTTTTACCGCCAATAAAATTCCAGCCATGGACATCATCGATGTATCCGTTATTGTCGTCATCAATGCCATTTCCCGCAATCTCATCTTCGTTTGTCCAGATCACACCGGATAAATCTTCGTGCTCTATATCAATCCCCGAATCAATTACCGCTACAATCACAGTACGTGAAGGTTTTCCTTTGAGCAATGTTGCATAGGTTTTCTCTACACTTAACCCCTGAACCTGGTTATCGGCAGGATCCAGGAGAAACCAATCCTGTGGAGGAGGTGATGAACCGTTTTGAGCATTAACAAAAACACTGGATAGCGTGAAAAGTATGCCAAGAAGATACTTCGGGATATGGATAAACTTCATATTGCTAAACAACGAAAAAATAGTTGAAATGTTGATTGAGGAGGTCGAAATAACATGGATTTGATTTTTTGTACCATCAGACACTAAAAAATGGCAAAAACATTAAAAAACCTTACTTCTGTTATGCTGCTCGGGTAATTAAAAGCTTAGTTAAAAATGTAATGATTTGATTTGTTTCAAATTACATGATTATGATACTGGCTTGTTTACTGTCTATTCTGGCTTTTCACTTTGTATTTTTTTCTGCAGTTATGCAACTGAAAGAAAATTGGATGATTATTACCAGGAAGCGGATAAGTCAGGTTTTTCACTAGGCCGATTGTCTGAAAGATTTGTGCCGACAGGCAGGCTCGAACCCGCATGTCTCGCGACATCCCGACTAAGGTCGGGACGTGTCTTCTAATTCCAAACTCAATTCACAATTGAATGTGCCGAAGGCGGGACTCGAACCCGCATGTCTCGCGACACACGCCTCTGAAACGTGCGTGTCTACCAATTTCACCACTTCGGCATAGTGAGTGCAAGACCTACACTCACCTTTACTTGGTGCCCAGGACTGGACTCGAACCAGCACACCTTGCGGCACTACCCCCTCAAAGTAGCGTGTCTACCAATTTCACCACCTGGGCAAGGGCGCAAAAATAATGAGATTTAAAGAATTACCAACTTGCAGGACTCATGGGCTTTTCTTTTTGTTCCTGATCTTTTTATCCAGGTAGTTGACCATCTTGTTGTAGTCTGTGTACTCACGATGACCCATTGAAATTTTGAACCCATCTGAAAAAAGTATTGAAAGTTCTTTGTACTGCGAATTCTTTCCTGTGCTTACAATGGCCTCACTCCACTCCATAGCATCTGATAATTTGTAGCTCTTCACCAGTCTGCGTACCGGAAATCGTATTTCAATTTCATTATTTCCAAAATGAATGACCTTGTACTGGATGATCATTTTATAAAAAATGAATAAAATGATAGGCCCAAGAATAGCAAGAACCAGGTAGCTGTACCATTTGGCAAAGGGATCAAACCAAACGATGTAGAGATTAAAAAAGAAAAGCCCCATCGAGATGATCAGAAAAATCAAAAAAGATGAAAGCGTGCTGGTTTGTGGTTTGGAAACAATCAAAATATTATTTTTTTTCTGAGCCGAGAATGAGATTTGAACTCACGACCTGCTGATTACGAATCAGCTGCTCTACCCCTGAGCTACCTCGGCTGTCAATACCCAGTGATACCTCACTACGGTATTTCGACAAAAGTATCGTAAAGATTTTTAATCCTAAACTAAGAAGCCATTCTCAATACATCAGATTAAAACTTAATTTGCACTATTAATATCACCAATTTGAAAAAGGAGAAACCTATGAATGAAATGCCCCTGATGAAGGAGGAAGAGGGCATTGTTCTTTTTTATCCTCACGTTCCTGAATCTGCCATTGCTTCGGTAAGTCAGGTACTTAAAACACGGTGGATAGGTCAGGGACCCCGGGTGGATGAGTTTGAAGAGCGTTTTGCGAAACGATTTGCCGATAACGGAAAAGCGCTGGCTGTTGGATCAGGTACTGATGCACTCCATCTTGCCTATATATTGGCTGGTCTAAAATCTGGTGATGAAGTAATCGCTCCAGTCTTCACGTGTACGGCCACTAATATTCCCTTTTTGTATATGAACGTACGGGTTCGTTTGCGGACATTGACCAATCTACCATGAATATCAATGTAGATCATGTTCGGGAACTTATTACAGAAAAGACCAGGGCCATTGTTTGTGTTCACTATGCCGGGCTACCCTGTGATATGGATGAGTTATTGTCATTAGGGAAAAAAATATAATATTCCGGTTATTGAAGATGCGGCTCATGCTATCGGTTCGTTGTATAAGGGTAAATCAATTGGGTCCATTTCACCGTTCACTATTTTTCATTCCAGGCGATAAAACATATAACCACAGGTGATGGCGGAATGCTTGTCTATCAGGATACGGCTCTTCAGCCCAAAGCTGAACGGATACGCTGGTTTGGTATCGATCGGTCGAATAAACAACTGGGAGCCTGGGAAAATGATATTTATGAAGTGGGTTATAAATATCAAATGACAGACATCGGGGCTGCTATGGGGCTGGCCTCTTTACATGAATTTGAGCACACATTATCGTATCGACAAAAGTTGTTTGCGCTATATGAATCCGGATTAAAAAATATTTCAGGATTGAGAATGATCGGAACCGGATTTTCAGATCGCACCCACGCGGCATGGCTGTGCACCATTGAGGCAGATAACAGAGCAGGACTCATGCGATACCTTCGTGAAAATAAAATTGAGTCAAGCCAGGTGCATTATCGCAACGACCGATATTCGGTCCTGGGTGGCAGGCGAAACGATTTACCTAATATGGATCAGATTGAAGATCGCTACCTGGTTCTTCCTCTTCATCTTAAAGTTAAAGAAGAGGATGTTCAATTTATTTGTGATACGATCAGTAAAGGATGGTAGAGTTTAAAAAAATGAAGACATGATTTTCATTAAGCGATCTTTAAGTTTTGCGACCCTGAACTTCAAACCTTGAGGGGGTTGAACGTCAGCCTGAAACGATTCGCCTAACCTCAGAAAGTATTTGTAAAACGTTGAGTTGGCAATTCCCCACTTCAAAAGAAATTGACGGTATCCGTTGTTTCGCTTAACTCTGGCCGTTGTACGTGAACCAAAGTGGTAAACTCGTGACGCTGAAACTCCTTTATAGTATCGGACTCCTGCGTTCCATAATTTCATCATCATGTCAGGATCAGAGCCCATACCCGGTGAAAACTCCACGCTAAGCCCCCCGATTAATTTCCACATGGATGTTGGCATAGCCAAAGGATACCAGCTCGATCCGCTCCAGTCTGTGAATGGAATTGTACTGTATTTAATGAGAAATTTCTGCTCATCAAATTCCTGAACCGTCTTCCCGAAATCGTGAGGAGCGATAGCACATTTATTTCTGGAATCAGAATGCTCAATCATCGTTCCGCTGATACAAAAGGATCGCTGATCTGTTTTTCTGATTTCTTCCAGGAGGTGATGATCCCAATCCGGAGCAAAATAGAAGTCATCATCAGATAATATAATGAACTCCGTATTGGCCAATGTGGAGGCAGCATTAAATCCATAACAAACGCCAACGTTTTGCTGGGAGTAACTATAGTCCAGTTGATTAGTTTTTACCCAATCCAGTGTTCCGTCACTTCCTTCATTGACATGAACAATGATTTGATGGGTATATTTTGAATTTTTTTTAAGGCTGTCCACACAACAGCGGACATAGTCAATATTATTCCAGGTCGGAATCAATATTGAAAATATTGCCGATTCATTTCTTGTGGCTGGGAAAAATTGAATTGACTTCATTGATTGGAGAGAAGCTCTTTAGATTTTTTGATCTTCAGCTGATAACCCCGGTTTACTAAATATATACCTAAATAGTAATCAAAAATGCGAAGGCAATTTTCAAATTGAGTTTTTCTGATAGTACGAGCCATCCAAGGATCATGGCCACCAGGGGATTGATATATGCATATAGAGAGGCAATGGTGACGGGGAGGTGGGTAAGTACATAGAAGTACATGGCGTACGCGATCAATGAACCAAAAATTATAAGGTAAGCCAACGACCAAATCACTTCCCTGCTCCATGTTATTGAGCCCCAATCATCAAACAACCAGCTCAACGGCAGGCAGAGCAAGCCTCCTAAAAGCATTTGAAAACCGGCATTTAAAAATACATTTTGAGATGAACTGTTTTTTTTGGCTGAGATACTTCCAATTGACCACGAAAATGTGGCGATAAAAATTAAGACAATTCCCCATGTATATCTGGGATTACCTAGCTCAACAAGGTATTCACTAAAAATAAGGACAATGCCGCCAAGTCCGATAGCAACACCTGCTACGATAACCCAATTCGGAATCTCTGATCGGTTAATGAATACATTAATCAATATGACCCATACCGGCATCACCGAGCAAATGATCGCTGCCACGCCACTCGGTACCACTACCTCCGCCCAGGATACCAGCCCGTTGCCCAGTGTAATCATTAAAAACCCGCCCAGGGCTTGTTGTAAAATGTATTTGGTGTTGACTCTGATTCCCTTTACCCATAGGAAAACAATTCCGATCAGAATCCCTCCCGCGGTTATTTTTCGCAAAGCAGCAAAAAGAAAAGGAGGGAAGGACATCACTCCAATTCGTAGCGCTAAAAATGTAGTGCCCCATATCAGACAAACACCAGACAAGCATATATAAGCGTAAAGCGTTTCCTTCTTAATACTTCAAATAGTTTAACACCAAATGTAAATGAATTAACATCGAAAGGGAGTTTTCTGAAACTGACAATTTTTAGAAGGTGAGTTTGCACTTAAAGAGAGGCTGATGAAGCTGAGATACGCGCTCAGGTGAATAGGTAGAAAAGTTAATTTTTTTGTTAACCATGTAGTTTTCCGGGGTAATCTGGAATGAAAAACGAACCTTACTTTTATCCATATTATTTCCCTGAATACCTAACTCAATATTTTTCTTTTTATAGTTACTGAAAAGAATCTGGTTTGTCACTAACCCTAATACCGTAGGTATACCAACATAAAGAGTGGGTGAATCGGATTGAGTGAGGACAATAATTCCCAGTCCAATAGCCGCGGCTCCTCCGGATGCAAGTACAATGGTGCTTCCTTGTTTATTTGTTAAGTTGGCTCCCCGTACCATGCGTTGCCCTATGGATGTTCCAGCAATGGCTGTAAATGCCGGTATGAGTATTAATCCATTTTGATCATTGCTGTTTTCAATTGCAGCTACTACACCTGTTAGTCCAAGACCCGCGGTATATATACTAAACGAGCTTAAAACATCAACATCTCCCCGTGTATAGTTGTATTTCTTGCTTGCATTATTACCCAACAGGAGTCCTACTGCCCCTCCCGCCAGTATTGATGCACCTGCCAGCCGTCCGTTTTCTTCATTGATGGCAAAATAACCGGCCAACCCAACCAGCGGACCGAGGACTCCATAATGACGCAGGAGTTCAATGTGGCCTGCAGTTAATTGCTTTCTTTTTTGCATTTGAAATCCTACTTCACCTAACGCAATACTTCCAATGGAAGACATAATAGCAGTTGGCCCTCCATCAAAATTATCCCCTCCTTCAAAAACAAGTCCTAAACCTACTCCATACCCAAGTCCCAGAAACTTACCGCCATTGGCAGCCCGCATGGTAGTTTCATTGATGTTCTCAAATTTTTTTGGATTAATGGCCGGGCCCAACATCCATGCTCCACCGGTTATTAAAGGGATTGCACCGGCAGCTACATTATCTATATCAGCGGCAATAACAATGCTCGCTCCATACCAGGCTCCATATATAAAATTGAAAAATCTATCCCGTCCCCGAAAGTCGAATTCGTCCGATTGATCTTGCTGAGGTTTTATAACCGAAAGTTCTTTGTCCCAGGTTTCCTTCATGGATTCATAAAGTTCCTTCTCTTTATCCGGGAGTCGCTGGAAATAAGAGGTGAGAAACTCTTCATAGTTCATGATATACTCCTGCTCATCAGCATTTAACACCTCGTTTTTATCTCTTTTTTCCTTAATAATCAAGTACGTTTTCTTTGTGGATTCTTCCCAATACCCGCGTGCGGTATAAAGATTCTGACCCCGGCTACTTATACCGGCACCAAGTAAAACAAGTAGTGCTATGATCCCGAAAATGAAACGCATCCCAGTTTTTTTTTAATAAAGATATTTGAAAAATCTGAATAAATAATTTTAGCGAATTACCTCACTATTTTCGTTTAATCTGATCAAAGTCATTTTTTATGGGTACAGATCGAAGTTAGTTTTGTTCATTAATTAAGTTTTAATAAAAAAGATGGATACAATTATTTCAAATCGAAAAACCGTTGCACAGGTCGCTGTCGAAAACCCTAATTCAATCAAAATCTTAAGTGCATATGGAATTGACTATTGCTGTGGAGGGAATAAAGCATTGGAGGATGTATGTGCGGAGAAAAAAATAGAGGTTGATAAATTAATGGTTGAGATATCTCAGAATAAGGTGAAAACACCTGAAGGTCATCGCTATGAAAATTGGACATCCGATTTTCTGGCAGATTATATCGAAAATAATCATCATACCTATGTGCGCACCAACATACCGGAAATTAAGGAGTTACTGGAAAAGTTATATCTCCGTCACGGCCAGAATTCTCCTGAACTATACGAGCTCTCCGAGAATTTCAATAGACTTTCTGAGGAGTTATATTCTCATATGAGAAAAGAGGAATTGATACTCTTCCCTGCAATTCGAAAAACAATTCGGGAAAAAATTCAAATTGATGTAGCGGCACCAGTTGTTGTCATGGAGCATGAACATGAGGTAGCCGGAGGATTACTGAAAGCGATCAGAAGAATAACCTCAGACTTTACATTGCCCGCTGAAGCTTGTACAACATGGCACATAGCTTACAAAAAATTGCAGGAGTTTGAGCAGGACCTTATGCTGCACATTCATTTAGAGAATAACATTCTATTCAAAAAATAACCTTCTAGGATTTTTTTTGAAAGACTACTTTTTAAACTTTTTAGTTCAACCAAAACCCACTACGCATGCAATTAAACCAACGTATTTTAAGCGACTTGATTATTTATATGAAGTACGCCCGCTACATTCCTGATTTGCAACGAAGGGAAGTATGGCCGGAAATATGCTCACGATACGCGTCCATGATGATTGAAAAATATCCTAATATGGAAGAGGAAATAAATGACAACATGCAGTATGTACTTAATAAAAAAATACTTCCTTCAATGCGTGCTATGCAATTTGCCGGCCCGGCAATTATTAAAAACAACAGCAGAATTTACAACTGTGCATACCTGCCAATCGATGACATCCGATCCTTTTCAGAAACTATGTTCTTATTATTAGGAGGTACCGGAGTTGGGTATTCGGTTCAGGATCATCATGTGGCTCAGCTTCCTCCAATTAAAAAAGCCCTTAAATCCCGGAAGTTTCTGGTGGGTGATAGCCTGGAAGGATGGGCAGATTGCATAAAGATGATTATGAAAGCATACTTTGGGTTCAACGATCATCTTCCTGAATTTGACTTTTCAGACATACGTCCAAAGGGTGCGCGGCTTGTAACTGCAGGCGGAAAAGCACCTGGACCGGAGCCGCTTAGAATTTGTATAGCCCATATCACTGCAATACTCGATCGAAAAAAGATGAGGAGAAACTTACTCCGCTGGAGTGCCATGACATTCTTTGTCACATTGCCAATGCCGTATTAGCGGGGGGTATTCGAAGATCAGCGATGATTGCTTTGTTTTCTCAGGAGAATGAGGAAATGCTTACCTGCAAATTTGGAGACTGGTGGGAACTAAACGAGCAACGAGGGAGAGCCAATAATTCAGTAGTGTTATCGCGCGAAAACACAACCGAGGATGAATTCCAAAACCTTTGGAAGAAAATTGAAATGTCCGGTTCCGGAGAACCCGGATTTTATTTCACCAACAATATGGACTGGGGAACCAATCCATGCTGTGAAATTGCATTGCGACCGTTCCAATTCTGTAACCTTTGCGAAGTCAATGTTTCTGATATCGAATCGCAGGAAGATTTGAATGAGCGGGCACGGGCAGCCGCTTTCTTCGGAACCTTACAAGCAGGATTTACTGATTTTCATTATTTGAGGGAGGAGTGGAAACTAACAACAGAACAGGATGCACTCATTGGTGTGGGCATGACAGGAATCGCAAGTTGTAAAGTCATGGAGATGGATTTGAATGAGACAGCTGATGAGGTTAAGAAAGTAAATCTGGATGTATCAGCTAAAATTGGAATTGAGTTTGCGGCACGATGCACTACTATAAAACCTTCAGGAACATCCTCCATTGTTCTGGGAACATCTTCAGGCATTCATGCCTGGCATAATGATTTTTATTTGCGCAGAATACGCTTAGGAAAAAATGAAGCGATCTACGAATATCTTAAGTCATTTCATCCTGAGTTGCTTGAGGATGATTTCTTAAATAAGAAACAGGCGATAATCCAGATTCCGCAGGCGGCACCAAAAAATAGCATAACAAGATCTGAATCGGTGATGGACTTATTGGAGCGCATTAAAAAATTCAATGAAGAATGGGTACGGTTAGGGTTTAGGAATGGCAGCAATGCCAATAACGTAAGCGCAACAGTTTCAATAATGGACGGAGACTGGGAGAAAGTCGGAAAATGGATGTGGGATAATAAGGCTTCCTATAATGGATTAAGTGTATTGCCTTATAATCCGGGAAGCTACAAACAGGCACCATTTGAAGATATTTCTGCTGAACAATTCTACGAACTTGAAAGAAGTTTGCAAGAAATCGATCTGTCAAAAGTATTTGAACCCGATGACATGACCGAGCTTCAGGCCGAAGCCGCTTGTGCGGGCGGTGCTTGTGCAATTACATAATTGGCAGACTATTTCCACCTCAGGGTTGTTATCTTTGATCACAAATCAAATCAAACATTTATGAAACGGTTAGCTATAATAGCGTTTTTCAACATTCTTTTTCTGTCTGGTGTTTTTACAAGTGGTGCTCAGCCGGCTTCAATCACATGGTCCACATCCGGCAAGTCATACTACCGAGTTGATCAGGGAGAGTTAGTAGAAATTCAGCTTCCGGCTAATCAGAAAAGCACGATACTTTCTAAACTACAACTTACTCCACGCGGCCAGTCGAACCCATTGGCCATATCATCGTACTCTTTTTCTGAAGATAAAAATCAAATTCTTATTTATACCAATACGAAACGCGTATGGAGAATAAATACTCGTGGGGATTATTGGGTCTTTAATAAAACGTCTGGTTCGTTAACCCAGGTGGGGGCGTCACTACCAACGTCATCACTCATGTTTGCAAAATTTTCACCGGATGGAAGCAAAGTAGCGTACGTCAGCGATTATAATATTTACAGCGAAGAGTTGGGTTCCGGTAAGATTACCAAATTGACTAAGGACGGAAACCGGAAATACATTTATGGAACTTTCGACTGGGTATATGAAGAGGAGTTTGCGTGCCGGGATGGCATTCGATGGAGTCCTGACAGCAAATCCATTGCGTTTTGGCACATAGACGCATCAGACACTAAAGATTTCTACATGATCAACACGACAGCCTCCGTGTATTCAGAAATCATTCCAGTTGAATATCCCAAAGTGGGTGAAAGTCCTTCTGCTTGCCGAATTGGAAATATCGATATAGAAAGCGGGGATACGAAATATTTCAATGTCGAAGGTGATCCACGACAACATTATATTGTTAGGATGGAGTATATACCAGGCACCAAAGATGTGCTTATACAGCAACTCAACCGTAAGCAAAATGAAAGTAAACTGATTCGCATAAACACTCAAACGGATGTATCAACAGTGATCCATTCAGAAAGCGATGAAGCCTGGGTGGATGTTGAGAGTTCTGAGAATTCGTACGCAGTAGACTTCAGGCACAAGTTTGATTGGATACTGGGTGGCAAAGAGTTTATTTGGTCGAGTGAGAAAGATGGATGGCGGCATCTGTATCGCGTATCGGTCGATGGAAAGAAAGACCAGTTGATAACACCGGGCAATTTTGATGTAATGGGACTGAAAGGGGTGGATGAAAAAGCAGGGATGGTGTACATTCTCGCCTCCCCGGATAATGCCACACAACAATATTTATTTAAAATGAAATGGGATGGTAAAGGAAAGCCGGAACGTTTATCGCCAGCATCGCAATCAGGCACGCACAATTACACCATGTCTCCGGGAGGCCAATTTGCACAACATAGTTTTTCGAATTCATACACCAGACCTTTATCCGAACTGATTTCAATGTCTACAAATAAATCAGTAGTTGAACGCGAAGGCATAGAGGATAAGATTCAGAATTCACAAATGGAAAAAACAGTTGAGTTTTTTAAGGTGACTACCGAAGAAGGTGTTGAAATGGATGGATGGATGGTGAAGCCGAAAAATTTTGATGCTTCAAAGAAATATCCTGTTCTGTTTCAAGTTTACACAGAACCGGCCGCACAGACAGTTGTAGATCGTTTTGGCATTGGAAGAAACAGACTTTATGGAGGCGATATGCGGGAGGAGGGCTATATCTATATATCCATAGACAACAGGGGTACACCTGCGCCCAAAGGAAGGGAATGGCGAAAGTCCATCTACAGAAAAATCGGAATCATTAATATCCGCGATCAGGCTTTGGCAGCAAAAAAATATTGGAATGGCCATTTATTGATCCCGAGCGTGTTGCCGTGTGGGGTTGGAGCGGTGGAGGGTCGGCTACACTTAATCTCATGTTTCAGTTTCCGGAAATTTATAAAACCGGAATTGCAGTAGCAGCAGTTGCGAATCAATTGACGTATGATAATATTTATCAGGAACGGTATATGGGTATTCCGCAGGAAAATCGGGAGGATTTCGTAAAGGGATCACCTCTATATTATGCTAAAAATCTTCAGGGGAATCTATTGTACATACATGGCACGGGAGATGATAACGTTCATTATCAAAATGCCGAAATGCTGGTTGATGAATTAATAAAGCATAATAAGCAGTTCCAGTTTATGCCATATCCAAACAGGACTCATGGCATTTCAGAAGGGGAGGGCACTGCACTACATCTTCAATCTTTATTTACTGATTATTTAATAAAACATTGCCCCCGGGGGCCAGATAAGAACACCATTCGGGGTGTAGCACAGCCCGGCTAGTGCGCTACGTTCGGGACGTAGAGGTCGGAGGTTCAAATCCTCTCACCCCGACTCATTGAATTAAGTTTTAATGTCGATTAATTTTAATTCAATGCGGAAAATCACAAACGTTCAAATTTTAATTATCTCCATCAAGTTCTATATTCGCCCCCTTATTAATAATTCGTAGGTAATGGCATTGCTTGAAAAAAAACTGTACATAAAAAAATCAACGTTACCGGGAGCCGGGAAAGGATTGTTCACAAAAGAATTTATTTCAAAGGGTACCCGCATTGTAGAATACAAAGGTCAGATATTGCCCTGGAAGGAAATTGAGAAGTTAGCCGATGACCGGAATGGGTATGTTTTCTACGTGAATAATAAGCATTGTATCGATGCCTGGAATTATCGGAAATGTAAAGCTCGTTATGCTAACGATGCCAAGGGACTGGTGAGAGTTGACGGTTTGCGAAACAATGCAGAATACACGGTCTTCAAAAAGAGATGCTACATAACCGCAACAAAAAATATTCCGGCCTTTAGCGAAATCTTCGTTGAATACGGTGCGGAATATTGGCAGGTGATTCGTTACAACATCAGAATAGATCAGAAAAATCGAAATCGGGTAAAAAAGCCGGCAGCCATTTGCCTCATCACAAAGCTGCGAAAAGAATCAGCTGATTCGTTCTGATTTTTAATCTTGACAGAGATTCAAAAATTATTTGTAGTTTTTAATGCAATTTGAGCAGACTGTGAATCATTAAACCAATGGAATGAGGTCTCTGGCAAATTTCTTCAGACCTGGAAGTATCCTGCAGGAAGGAGTTAATCAGTACGTATTTATCGCGAACATTCTTTCGCTGATATTTTCGGTAATTACGGTAGCGCTACTTCTTATCCTTGTCATCTTGTTCGGATGGACAGCGACTTCGGCATATATTACTCTAACCAGCGGTTTGTTTTTGCTGGTTGTCGTATTAAACAAAAAGGGTCTTTACAACATCGGCCGTATTATGTTTTGTCTGATTCCGGTTTATATGACTATGCTCATAACGATCGTTGGCAAAGTGATGGATCCCAATCAGTCTTATATAATATATTTTGATAGTCGTTTTATACTTTTAGTAACGGCCGTATTGCCAGCCATCGCTTTTGATTTGAAGGAACGTACCAAAATTGTAATTACTTTAGGATCCACCTTTTTGTGCTTGTTATTATTTGATCCAATCCACAATCTTTTGGGAATTGGATACTACCAACGAGGGTTTGATGTCCCTTCTTATTATTTTATTAATTATGTTGTGTTTGTTGCTTTTTTTGGATTGGTGGCTTCCATTTTCATTCTGAAATGGAAGGCAAAGCAAAGCTCAGATGAACTTGAGACGCGTAATCTTGTGCTTAGCGAACACGAAACAAAACTCGAAACAAGCAATAAAGAATTAGCCTCAGCCAATAAAATAATCAATGAACAGCAACAGGAATTACAAGATTATAATCTTGAGCTCGAAAATCGAGTGGCAGAAAAAAGCCGTGAGTTATTGAAAGCCAATGAGGAATTGATAAAATCAAATAATGAACTTCGTCAATTCTCTTTCACGGTTTCACATAATGTGCGTGGTCCGGTAGCAAGCCTGTTGGGGTTAACCGACATCATCAAGATGTCGAAGAAGCCCGAGGAGATTCTACAAATAGCCGGATTTATTCACAAATCGGCCAGAGAACTGGATATTACGTTGCAGGATTTATCAAAGATTATTGATATCCGTAATGAATTGTACAAAGTTCGTGAAAAGATTTTAATAGAAACAGAATGGAACAAAGCCGTAGCCGTTGTAGGCGATATACAGGCAATAAAAATTAAAAAGAGCTTTACTTCTGCGCGTCACATATTTGGTATCAGACCAATGGTACAAAGTATTTTCTATAATTTGATTAGCAATAGTATCAAATACAAATCTCCGGACAGGGCACTTCAAATTGAAGCAAGAAGTTACACGCTGCCCAATCAAACTGTTTTTGAAATTGAAGACAATGGTTTAGGAATTGACTTACAAAAACAGAAAGGAAGTTTATTCAAACTTTATAAGCGGTTTCACCAACACGTAGGAGGAAGGGGACTCGGCTTGTATTTGGTAAAATCTCAGATGGAAATAATGGGCGGTCAAATAGAGGTACAAAGCGAGCCCGACAAAGGGACGCTGTTTAAATTAATCTTTCAGATTCCTCCCGATCCTGATAAGCAGATATTTTTTGAGAATGATTCCGCACAGCTTTACTATGACGCCAATATTAATAACACGGTAATAATCTGGAAAAAGAAGGTAAGTAGTAATGAATATCGTCAGGTTTTTGAGGCGGTCCTTTTAGCAATAAAAACATATAAGACTCCAGGTTGGATTGCCGACCTACGATTTCAGGGCGCCATTGGGGCGGAAGATCAGGTCTGGTTTATCTCCAATGTACTCAAGGTTGCTTTTAAAAACGGGCTTCAAAGAATAGGAACCGTTGGGTTCAGCGATCCGGTTCGAAAAGAATACTATGAGCGGATGATTGAGGTAACCGCAAAATTAGGAATCGAGTTGCGCGTCTTTGACACTCTAGAAAAAGCTATTGATTGGATGGATGATGTGGGCCGAATGGAAGTCAGATCACAAAAGGAAGCATAAGGTTTGCGCTAATTATCAGATTCCTGTTTGGCTTTTTCAATGGCCTCCAACATGGCCGATTTTACTCCATTTATTTTCTCCATCTGATCTTCTAAATATGCACGTGCATCTTCCACGCTTAATGTGTCTGGAGGCTCAAACTTACGCATCCAATCCATCATCGCATTGTTTGCAGAATCCAATGTAAATACCAGGCTCTCTAATCTCTTCTTTCTATCCTCAACCATATCCTTTGAATTGGTAATTTCTTCCTGCAATTGTTTTTTCAATTTATAGATGTCATTCATTTGAGGCATTACTTCATCATGAATGTCCATTACCTTTTCATACAGTGCCTGGTTTGACGAGTCCTCTTCGTTTCCATTCATATCATCATTGTTGGCAGATTCGGTTGTCTTTCCACAACTCGCTAAAAGAAAAACGAACATCGCAAGGAGGTATATTTTTGTGTTCATGGTATTAGTTTGATTCTTTATTTAAAAACAAGGTTTGGGTTGGATACGCAAATTCAATTTTTTCTTTCTCGAAGGCTTCAAAAATTTTAAGATTCACAGATTCCTGTACATTAACGTAGGTAATATAATCCTGATCAAGAACAAAAAATACAACTTCAAAATTCAAACTGAAATCACCAAATGAAATAAAATTTGCATGATCAAATTTTGCTTTGGGTTCTGACTCCACAATCTCTTTAATCATTGCAGGAATCATTCGGAGCTTCTGTGAGCTGGTCTGATAAGTAACACCAATCGTGAATAATGATCTGCGCATTTCCATTCGTTTGAAATTATGCAATCTGGAATTTGTAAGATCTGTATTGGAAATTATCAGTTGTTCTCCGGTGAGGCTTTTTAGTCGTGTGGTTTTAATTCCAATGTATTCAACAATGCCGCGCTTATCTCCAATTATAATCTGGTCACCAATCTCGAAGGGCCTGTCAAAAAAGATTACAAAGTAGTTGAATAAATCTCCAAGAATAGTTTGCGCTGCCAATGCAATGGCAATACCCCCAACCCCTAAGCCTGCAATAATTGCGGTAACATCATACCCAAGGTTATCGAAAAGAAAAACAAGGCCGAGCCCCCACAGCATAATGTTAATAACCAAAATGATTCCATTTAGCTGCTTGATTTTTTCTTCACCGTTTTCCATCTTACCTGTATACGAATACAGTAAGACCCGAATCATCGTTGAAATAAGTCGTATCGTGTAAAAAGTAATAATTACGACAACCGCAGCATGCAAAACCTTTTCACCAAACTCAGACAAATGCAGGTATCGAACGCCTGAATAAATAACCAGGAAATTCAACATGGGCATTCCGAAACGCTCGACTCCCTCCACCAAATAATCATCGAATGTTGTTTCGGTTTCAGCGCTCCACTTTTTTAATCTCGCTAAAATGGCTTTGCGAAAAATTCGAATAAGCAGCATTCCACCAACAGCAATACTTAACGCAATGAGGTAGCCCTCCACGGTATTATTTAAATAGGTCTTTTCCAGAAACTCTTGCATACAAATTAATTTGGTCTGTTTCTTGCCCAGCAAAAGTAATGCGCTCACAGGGGCATTAAAAGGTTTTAGCTCACTTTGTAGTATATTATGTTCAAAATGAGAATTTCGTTTTCATTGGTGTTAGTTTTTTATTTCATGTATTCCAACGTGGAAGGTCAAACCGATACCCAATATTTGTTGGGTAAATTTAATCCTGCCGATGATTCCCGTTTTGTGAGGCTCACTTCAGAGCATGCATCAGGAGGAGCTTTAGGTGCCTATTTGCGCAGAGAAACCTTGAGTTCATTTGAAATGCTTCAGAAGGCAGCCGATCGAGATGGTATCCAATTGAAAATTATATCAGCAACCAGAAATTTTGATCGTCAAAAGGAAATCTGGGAGAATAAGTGGAACGGAAAGACTCCGGTTGAAGGTAAAGATATCAGTGGAATGGCGGGTGCGGAAAAAGCGAAGCTGATTTTGCGATACAGTTCAATGCCGGGAACATCCCGACATCATTGGGGAACTGATTTTGATCTCAATGACCTGAACCCCGCGTATTGGAAATCGGGCGAAGGATTGAAAATTTATTCCTGGCTGTTGGCCAATGCGTCCAGGTTTGGGTTTTGTCAAACCCTATACAAACAAGCAAGACAACAATCGTAGTGGATATGAA
>JAAUQD010000141.1 GCA_012032815.1 Flammeovirgaceae bacterium | reverse complement strand
CCAACTGTGTTTGATCAGAACGAAGGAAAACCCATTCCTTTTAAAAAGTCTTTTTCGGATAAATCAACATTCGTATTTGCAAATCCTCAACATGATTTTCCGCAAACCATAACCTATTCATTTCAGTCAAAAGATGACTTGACAGTTACGATAAGTGGTATTATTGAAAGTAAGTACAGGGAAAGTAAATTTACATTTAGTAAAATAACAGAATAATCAATTGTCAGTCTGAGGCTCTCGAGGGCTGGTTGTATAAGAATATCAACAGGTTATTGAATTTCGAATTTCAATTCTTCATACAATCCTTCGTGACCTTTGATTTGGAACGTAACCACAGGTCTGGGTTGTGACCAGTCGATTAAGATTAGACCGTAATTCTTCTTGGCAATCAAATTCCCGGTCCGGAATTGATTCGGTTCGCTTGAGGCATTGCTCCACGTGTGAGTTAATCCACTGGATGTAAAGTCATACATGGGACCAATATTGGGAATATCCGTTTTTGAAATTTCTGCAATATGACGATCGCCACTGATTATCATTGGATTTTGTGCTTTGGTCTTCGCGAGGAGATCAATCATTCGCTGTCGGGCTTTCGGAAAGTTCGACCACTTTTCAAAACCATGTTCAGAAGAGAGAAATTGTATGCCCGACCCGATGATATGAATTCGGGCATCCGAGTTTTTTAATTCCTTCTCAAGCCACTTCCATTGTTTTTTCCAAGTATGTCACCAGTTGGGTTGGGATCGTATCGAAATCCTTTGGTTTGACTACGGGAAAGAGTATCCCTGAAATAGCGGGTGTCTAAGAGGATCACTTTTATTTTTCTATCACCACTGCCAAATGTATAGGAAGTGTAAACCCCATCGTGATCATAGACATCATTTTCTTCGGGCACGGCAAGAAACTCCAATAACTGTTCCTTGCTTTCTTTCTTTTTCGAATAATTCTTTCCACCGTCATTTACACCATAGTCATGGTCATCCCATACACCGATCACCTGACTTTGCTTTAGCAATCGTTGATAGTCGGGATGAGATTTTTGTTTTGCATACATGGACTTCATCGTATCCATGTTGTGGGTGTCGGCATAGATAATATCACCAAGCCAGATCCAGATATCAGGATTGGAGTCGCAAATCGCTGACCACATCTGATCAGGATCATTTTGACGACTGCAGGATCCAAAGGCAATTGAAGATACACCGTCTGACTGAGATTGTCCTAAACAAGGCGTGACAATCAGAACGGAAAGTAGAATTAAAAGCTGTTTCATGAATTTGTGCTCCTCCGGGCAATATACATTCGTTCAGCCATGTAATTGAAGTTGTTAATCGTGTAATGAATGATTATTTTTCAGAATAATAAAATTTAGTTATGAAAGGAAAATTTACGTTCGCATTATTATTTGTTGGTATAACCGTTTGGGGTCAAATTAACAAGGACTCACTTTACATGCGGCAGAACTATGACAAATTTGAATATCAGATTGCCATGCGCGATGGTATAAAACTATTCACGATAGTTTATGTACCCAAAGATCAATCGAAGAAATACCCGATTTTGTTGAATCGCACATGCTATAACGCATCAAATTATGCAAATTGGGATACTAACAGCCATCCTTCGAAATACCTGGTACAGGATAAGTACATTTTGGCTTTTCAGGATGTACGCGGCCGCTATATGAGTGAGGGCACTTTTGACAACATGCGCCCGAATATTCCCGGCAATGACAAAAAAAATAAAACAGCCATTGACGAAAGTTCGGATACCTGGGATACCATTGACTGGATGATTAAGAATTTGAAAAACAACAATGGTCGGGTAGGGATGTTTGGAATTTCATATCCCGGATTCTTCACTGCAGCAGCATTACCTGATGCACATCCCGCGCTGAAAGCATCTTCACCGCAAGCACCGATTTCAGATTTTTTCTTTGATGATTTTCATCATATGGGTGCATACTTACAAAGTTATACAGCAGCATTTGCAGTGTTTGGCTATCAGAAAGACGGACAAACCAAGGATGACTGGTTCATGGATAAGATCATGCGCTTCTATGGACAGAAAATAGGTGATGGGTACGATTTTCACCTGAGCCAGGGGCCATTGAAGAATTTTACTGAAAATTATCATCAGGATAATTTTTTCTGGCAGCAGATCGTGGATCATCCCAACTATGATGAGTTCTGGCAAAAACGAAACTTATTGCCACACCTAAAAAATGTCAATCACGCTGTGATGACCGTAGGTGGATGGTTTGACGCTGAAGACTTATATGGTCCTTTCAATATTTACAAGACCATAGAGGCCACAAGCCCGAATGCCAAGAATACAATTGTGATTGGTCCGTGGGGGCATGGGGACTGGTCGAGAGAAAGAGGTAAATCAACACACCACCATATATATTTTGGTGATAGCATCTCAACTTTTTACATGCGGGATATTGAGCGAAATTTCTTTGCGTATTATTTGAAAGATGAAGGACAAAATCCGGTGCCCGAAGCGTATATGTTTGATACGGGAGCAAAGAAGTGGCAGAAATTTGATGTTTGGCCTCCAAAGAATGTTGGAGAAACGAAACTGTATTTTGGAAAAGGAGGAAAGCTGGGTATTAATGAACCTGTTGATGAGAAAGCAGTTTTCGCCTACACTAGCGATCCGGCAAACCCGGTTCCATATACATCACAAACGGAAGGCCTCACGTTTACACCCCGCAATTTCATGAGCGATGATCAGCGCCAGGCTTCCCGCAGGCCGGATGTGATCACTTTTCAAACAGAACCCCTGCAAAATGACTGGACGCTCGCTGGCGAAATAATGGCTAAATTAAAAGTGGCCATGACAGGCACCGATGCTGATTTTGTGGTAAAGCTTATTGATGTGTATCCGCAAGACCACCCCAACTACGAGCACAATCCTAAAAACGTTATTATGGGTGGATATCAGCAATTGGTGAGAAGTGAAGTATTCCGGGGTCGCTTTCGCAACAGTTTTGAAAAGCCGGAACCATTTGTTACCAACCAACCGGCAGACGTAAACATTCCACTTCAGGACATTTTGCATACGTTTAAAAAAGGACATCGCGTGATGATACAGATTCACAGCACCTGGTTTCCGTACATCGACCGTAATCCGCAAAAATATGTCGATAACATTTTTAAAGCGAACGAAGAGGATTTTATCAAATCTACGATCAGCGTATATGGATCATCAGTAATAGAAATTGGTGACCTCAATAAAATGAAAGCTACGATTGATAATACGAAGCGGTAGATGATCGGTTTGCTCATTAGGTACTGTTGTGTTTTCCTGATTTTCAGCTTTGCTCAATCATCATGGGCACAAGCCAAGTGGGATACTATTCCGAAACAGCCAGATCATTACAGAAAAAAAGTTGAGTTATTCAATCAGGAAAAAACAAAAACCGACCGGCTTGTATTTCTTGGCAACAGCATTACAGAAGGTGGTGACTGGAAGAGGCTTGCAAAAGATACAACGGCCATTAATCGGGGAATTTCGGGAGATATCACTTTTGGCCTGTTAGCCCGGGTGGATGAAGTAGCCAGCCGAAAGCCATCTAAAGTTTTTATTCTGATTGGTGTCAATGACCTTTCGAAAGGTATACCGGATGAAGTGATCCTGCAGAATATTTTTTTATTGGTAAGGCAGTTACAGGCGAAATCTCCAACCTCCAAAATTTATGTTCAGAGTATTCTACCGGTAAATCCTTCGTTCGACAATTTTCCAAAAGACTATGACAAGCTGGATCATATTTTAGTGATCAACGCACAATTGCAAAAAATAGCCGAGCGCTTTGGCTACACCTACATTGATTTATTCGAGAAGTTCAAAGATTCGGAAGGATTACTGGACAAGCGATTTTCCTATGACGGCCTTCATTTAAGTGCGCAAGGGTATTTGCTTTGGGGAGAGGTTCTGCGAAATTTAAAGTTAATTAAATGATGACCACACTGATGAAACGTTTTTTCTTGTTGATTTTGGTAATCCCATCCGTTGGGTACTCACAATTTCTGACCAAAGAACTGATTAACTACCGGGAAGGAATTTACCCTCCGCTTGAACCAAGCATAATCATCAACAAAAAAAATCCTGACAATATTGTGGCTGCTGTTGTGTTGGACCGCACCTTCCACACTTTTGATAAAGGTAAAACGTGGGAGGAAGTAATCGTTGAATCTCCGTATGGTGTTTATGGAGACCCCGCACTCATTTCAGATGCAAAAGGAAACTTCTACTTTTTTCACCTGGCTGATCCCAGCGGGGAAGGAAGAAAAGGTGAAGATTGGTTAGACAGAATGGTAGTGCATAAATCCGGTGACGGTGGCAAAACATGGGATGAGGGAAGATCGATCGGATATAATCCTCCCAAAGATCAGGACAAAGAATGGCCAGCTGTTCATTTCAAAAAGTCGTATGTCTATTTAACATGGACTCAGTTCGATAAGTATGGAAGTACGGACTCCACCTGTCAATCTAATATCATGTTTAGTATTTCCAAAAACGGAGGTAAGAAATGGTCAAAGAGCAAAGTGATAAGTCATATACCGGGCGACTGTATCGACAGTGACAACACCACTGAAGGGGCAGTGCCGGCTGTCTATCTGGATGGAAAAATTTTCGTAGCCTGGTCAAATGATGAAAAAATTTATTTTGACCGGTCGTTTGACGATGGGGAGATCTGGCTGCAAAATGATATTGTAGCAGCCGAGCAACCCGGTGGATGGGATATGGATATTCCGGGTATAAGCCGCTGCAATGGAATGCCGGTAACGATGATTGATAATAGTCCTGGAAAGTTTCAGGGGACGGTTTACATCGCCTGGGCTGACCAACGCAATGGCGCCAATAACACAGACATTTGGCTTACTCGTTCAAAAAATGGAGGCGACAATTGGGATACACCATACCGTGTGAATAAGGATGAGTCTGATAAACATCAGTTTCTTCCATGGATGGCAATCGATCAAAGCACCGGCTATGTCTATTTGGTATACTATGATCGCAGGGCGTATGATGATTTACAAACCGATGTGTATCTCGCATACTCTACCGATGGTGGCGGATCATTTAGCGAAATAAAAATCAGTGAAACACCTTTCATTCCCACCAATTCAAAATTCTTTGGTGACTACACCAATATCTCCGCACAAAATGGGACTATTGCAGTGATCTGGACACGCATGGATGAGGGTAAGACCAGTGTTTGGACCTCCATCATTGACCATGCTCAGTTAGAAGGTAAATAACCAATTCCGGTCAACCGCCATGTTATTCATGGCCTTTACAAACCTTTGTATTATTTTTGTGTTCTATTTTCAACAAAAACGCATAAAATAATGGTGGACGAGAAGGTAAAGTACAAAGTAAAAGACATTTCACTGGCCGAATGGGGCCGTAAAGAGATATTGTTGGCGGAAGCCGAAATGCCCGGATTGATGGCGCTTCGTGAAGAATACGGAGCCAAAAAACCGCTGAAAGGCGCGCGCATTGCAGGCTGCCTTCACATGACTATTCAAACGGCAGTGCTTATTGAGACGCTTGTCGAGTTGGGTGCTGATGTGACCTGGTCTTCATGCAATATTTTTTCCACTCAGGATCATGCCGCGGCAGCGATCGCGAAAGCAGGTGTGCCCGTATTTGCATGGAAAGGAATGAATGAAAAAGAATTTGACTGGTGCATTGAGCAGACATTGTTTGCTTTTAAAGACGGCCAGCCTTTAAATATGATATTGGATGATGGTGGAGATTTGACCAACATGGTATTGGATCGCTTTCCGGAACTTGTGCAGGGAATTCGCGGTATTTCTGAGGAAACTACAACCGGTGTTCATCGCCTGATTGAGCGCATGCACAATGGTAAACTTCCGTTGCCTGCCATTAACATCAACGACTCCGTTACGAAATCAAAATTTGATAACAAATACGGTTGCAAGGAATCCTTAGTGGATGCCATTCGCAGAGCAACTGACATTATGATTGCCGGTAAGGTAGCTGTAGTGGCCGGGTACGGTGATGTAGGAAAAGGATCAGCCGCTTCGTTGCGCGGAGCGGGTGCCCGTGTAATCGTAACTGAGATCGATCCGATCTGTGCATTACAGGCAGCCATGGATGGTTACGCAGTGAAGAAAATGGATGATGCGGTGAAAGATGTGGATATCGTGGTGACCGCAACTGGAAACAAAGACATCGTTACCGATCGT
>JAAUQD010000140.1 GCA_012032815.1 Flammeovirgaceae bacterium | reverse complement strand
ATCGCCAAATGAAAATAAGAAACTCATTTCGGGATAAAATGAAACATTGGGAGCCAGCCGGTAAGTAAGTAAAAGACCAGGTTTGTATTGCCATACACCAGCTCCGCGGCCCAGCGCAGCCTCGCCCGTGGGAGCTGTTACTTCCAGATAAGTGGAAACGCGCTGAAGCCCCTGCATCTCCTTTTTCAATACGGGCACAAAGACGTACTTCATTTTTAAATCACCGATACCTGTGGTGTTCTCATACCCGCCATAATTCCCGTTAAAAATATTATGCATGATTGGGATGGACATTCCCAGTAAATGTTTTTGATTCTGCAATCCGTAATTAAAGCCGGGCCGGATGGCATAATAGGTTGAACCATCAAAGAAATAATAGGACTCAAAATCGAGATTAATATGGCTGCGCATAGTAATAGGATCGGAAGCATTCTGTGTGGTTGGTGGTTTTGATTGCCCCAATACTAAAAGCGGGGTCATTACGCTACTTGTGATCAGCAAAATGTAGGTGAAAGATATTTTCCTTATATGAAGCATACGATTTGCTAAGATAACGCCAGAATGGGAATCCGATTGTCTTACTCCCGATCTTTCACACAACGGAAACCTGTATGATTCATACCGGTATCCCATGATGCTCCCTGACGACCGCTCGGTTTATAATTGCTGCAATATTCGTAACTACACAGAAATGATCCGCCTTTTGAAACATGCTTTATGGCATAAGGATCATTGGGATCATACGTTGAGGCAGGGCCTTTCGGATTTACAATGGACGTGGACGGGGAGGCCGTTGAAAAATCAACAACTTCAAACCAGTCTGAACACAATTCCCAAACGTTCCCGGTAATGTCATATAATCCATAGGGGTTGGGCGGAAAGGATTTTACAGGAGAAGTCCCCGCAAATCCATCATCTCCGGTATTTCGATAGGGAAAAGCACCCTGAAAAAATTGGCGAGGTATCGACCCTGCGGTGTAAGTTCATCGCCCCAGGCAAAAGTTTTTTGATCCAGTCCACCCCGGGCGGCAAACTCATATTCAGCTTCCGTTGGCAAACGTTTTCCCACCCACTTTGAATACGCTTCCGCATCTTCATATGCAATGTGAACCACCGGATGACTGCCCAACCCATCCAATGTACTTTCAGGACCCAGAGGATGCCTCCAATGGGCACCAACGGTCCATCGCCACCATTGTGAATAATCATTGAGAATGACCGGCCCATCGGGTGGTGTGAATACCAGTGATCCGGGCGCAAGATCTTCATCTGGAATTTTGGGAGTTCCTGGTGGGAGCGCTTTTTTAAACTCCTCCCAAATGATGGGTCGTTCAGCTAGTGTTACGTATCCTGTTTCCTTCACAAAAAGTGAAAACTGATCATTCGTAACTTCTGTTTCATCCATCCAAAACCCGTTAATCTTTACCGGATGAAAAGGTTGGGCATCGCGGGTATTGCTTTGTTCTCTTGCTCCCATGAAGAATTCTCCGCCTGGTATCCAAACCATTCCCGGAGGCGCATCCAGAACTTCTTCATTTGATCCTTTTATTCCAGGTTTCTGATTGCACCCAAAAAGGAGTGAAGAAAAAATCAGGACAAATAGTGCAATGCGGTGAAATGGCATTCTGTAATTAATTATTCAGGGCTGATCACCTTGCTTCGAATTGCTTCTACTTTAGAATCCAACTCTAACACGACAGCATCACTCACCAGTTCCATGCCACGGTTTTCCCTTATTTTTTCTTCCACGGTAAGTCGTCTGTAGGTTTCAACCAAATCTTCGAATGCATTCAGGTAGTACTCTTGATGGCTATTGTCAGAAACTGGTGGAGAATACTTAATAACAGCCTTGATAAATTCATTTACGGTTTCAATGGTTGGCCGTTCGTTCAAAACAGTCTGAAAAAGAGGAACCAACACCTCAAGGCGCACATCGTCCGGAAGAATGTCTTTGGGATAAGTTTTTATAATGCCCATCATCAAATGCAGGTCTTCTATCTGATGTGTACCAATGGTAATGCCGATCATGATTTCATTTTCAGTTCCCTTCACGGTCTGCATGGCCCGTGCATACATTTGATTCAAAGTATGCTTTACGGAATCATTTTGCTCAATATTATTCTTGTAGCGGGTTAGAAGAAATTCCAAAATTTGTTTTTCCACGCCCACTTTCAAACTCAGGTTATGAACCGCATCGAAAAGTGCCGTTGTATACTCAGTTTGTCCAAACGCTACGCTGTAGTTCAAATCCGAAATATAAATTCCGAGTGCTGCGGCAGCTTTTTCCTTTGATGTTGTGTACATCCCCCACAACAAAGGGTCATGCATCAGCGATGGGTTAAATTCAGCACCCAAACGCCTAATCGATGCCGCTGTTTCATCGGGCGTACTGATGGCATTGAAGAAATTATCGCGTTCTTTGAAAAAGGCCTGCTCAATCATTTGATCATTGGCGCTTGTCTCTTTGTTCGTGTTGCAGCTTCCCAGTACAACTAATGCAAACATTGTTAGAAATCCATATTTCATCATCTTCATAGATCTCATTTTTTAGAGACTGCAAATATAAAAAAGAATGTGGCGGTGAAGAGACTCACATTAAAACCGATAGCCGATGTGTACAATATACCTGAAACCAAGGCTGGTTAAGCTCGCATTGCCTGAGGTAGAAAATTCACTTTGCGAAAAAATATAATCCATTCCGGGTATCCGGTCACCAAACCTATCCTCCAGGGCTTTATAAAGTTCCTGCTTTTGCTCATCGGTCAAGTTCGACTCAACATTCACCTTTAAATCATAAAAGCCTATCCCCGGCCCTACCATCACCATATCAATGGCCAGCCTGTTCCAAAAAACAAATTGATATCCCAGTTCAAATCCAACTGCACTTATTTGAAATTTTGTATCGGTCTCGATAAAGCTGGATTGGGTGGTATTCCAGGTCGTGTTGCTCTTAAACCCGGTGTAGGAATAAAACGGACCGACATATACTCCTCTTGGAGCTGGAAATTTATTTTGTTTTTGCAGATAAAACCGGTAGTCAGCAGAGATATTAAGCCCTGTATTCTTGCTGTCCTTTCCGAACTTCACACTATCCGAAGGTTGCGAATCATATTCGGGTAATGCAGCATGCCCCGCGTTGATTGAAAAACTTTGCCTGTTTGAAACAAGCCGTTCGTAACCAAAAACCAGATAACGATTTCCAAAAATCATGGGGCCTGTCAGGTTCAGGCGAACTGTATTTTTTTTCACCCGTGAAGAATCGTTGTGCTGTGCCTGCCCTGCAACGCATTCCATTAAACCTATTAGCAGCAAAAGATAAAATACTATTTTTGTCATAAAAGAAATTCAAAGCTTATACCTGCATTCAGATAATAAAAGTAATAAGTAAAATCACCGCATCATGAAAATCTCTCTTTATTTTCTTCTGGTTGCTGTCAGCCTGACGGCCGTTGCTCAATCCGATTTTGAAAAAGATAAGAAGCAAGGGGATGAGTATGCCAAAGTCATTGAATCACAAATGGGCATCGTAGATGCTCCACAGACAACAGCCTATATTGATAAGATTGGACAACGACTGGTCAATCAGTTAGACACCAAACCCTTTCCATTTACTTTTCAAATTGTTGATCAGGGCGATCCTAACGCTTTCTCCATTCCGGGTGGTCATGTCTATGTTTCGCGCGGACTTCTGGCGCTCGTACAAACTGAAGATGAACTGGCAGGCGTTATCGGTCATGAAATTATGCACATCATGCACCGCCATTCTGCCAGGCAACAGCGCAAAGCCATCATCCCCGGCATCCTGGCCTTACCTGGTGCTCTGCTGGCCTCGGCAATTGGTATGGAATCGGGTCCACGACCACTTTTAGGTTTGGGCAAAGTCTATCTGGCCAGCTATGGAAGGAAGCAGGAAGACGATGCTGATAATTATGGAATAAAACTCGCAGCCAAAGCTGGATATGAACCAGCACAACTGGCCATTATTCTTCAGCGGCTGGAAAAGGAGGTAACGTTTCTTGTGGGACAGGAAAGTAAGTTCAGTATGTTCGATGATCATCCCATGACACCCGACCGCATTAAAAAAATTAATGCAACCTCTTCTACGCTCAATGTTGTCCAGCAAGCCCCATTTATTAAAACTAAGGGAGAGCTTTTTGCTCAGTTCAATGATATTATGGTGGGTGAAAATCCAAAGAACGGGGCATTCCTAAAAAATACATTTGTTCATCCTGAATTAAATATTGCTATTGATTTTCCAGAGGGCTGGCGCAAAGAAAATGGTGAATCTGCAGTAGGTGCTTCATCTGAGAAAAAATCAGTAGTAGCTCTTACTGTTGCCGGACGGGATTATCAGCGCGACACCGCAGCCGTTAATTTCGTCAACAATTATTATTCGAAGAGTCGCATGAAACCAACATCTGATGAAAAGAAAATGTTGAAGGGTGTTGAAGTGCGCGAAATAATTTTTTCTGCCCCTTCATCAACACAAAGCGGATTATACACGCTCTTCATTCCTCACAACGGTTATACTTACCTGGTTTATGGACTCACCGTTCCTGACGAACAAAACGTTATGCGGGAATCCGCAAAATCATTTCGTGCTCTTTCCGCTGAAGAACGGAACCGGATTGAAAAAACGGTATTGCAAGTGGCTATTTCAAATCAGGGTGAATCCATTGATGCCTTCTCCAGCCGCTCTCAAAATGTTTTGGTAAAAGAGTTTTTGCAGATCATCAATGATTTGCAAAAAGATGAGCTGGAGGCCATGCCTATAAAAATTGCAGTGCGTAAGCCTTACTAAGTTTTCACGCTCTCCGGATCATCCGTTTTATCAGGGATAATCACATCCGAAATATCACCTTTTTCGGTCAGTAGTATGGCAAAACTGCGGGTTGATGGAAATTGCGCAAACACAATAAGCAGGATAGACATAATCGGCACCGACAAGAGCATGCCAAAAATTCCCCAGATATATCCCCAGATGGAGAGTGCCAACACAACAACAAACGGACTGAGGTTAAGTGATTTCCCCATCCACTTGGGTTCAATGTAATTGCCTACTACAAGCTGAACCGTTTCTACAAAAACAAAAACCCAGAAGCCGGCCCAAAAAGATCCGAATTGAAGAATGGCAAAAATTGAGGGCAGCAAGGTGGCAATAAAAGAGCCGATATAAGGAATATAGTTGAGCAGGAAAATAAGGAAAGCCCAAAGAAAGGCGAAGTCAACACCTGCGATAAGTAAAATCACATAACTTATGGCTCCCGTCAGCAAACTCACATACGTTTTCAATCTTAAGTACCGGTCAGTCGACACATTAATCTGACGAATAATTTGCCGAACGTTCTTTCCGTTTTTATTTGAGAAAATGATATCAATTTTCTTTTGAAATGACGATTCCTCCAGTAACAGGAAAATCACATAAATTAATATGATCAGGGAGTCACCAATAATTGCTGTAACGGATGTTACAATGTTCCTGATCAAGCCCGGAATATCAATCGCACCGATACGGGTCTCCAATGTATTCTCCAGATCTGGCAGATTTAATACCTCCCCAACATTTTTTAGAAATTGAACAAGGTTGGCTTCATAAACCGGATAATTTTTTAACAATGCATTCACATTGACCATCATCAATTGGTACGTACCAAACAGAATGATATTAATGACTACTATGGAGATAATGATGCGTAACCACCTCGGTAATTTTTTTTCTCCGATTTGAATCTTGCTGATCTGTAAGTTCATCGAACGGATCAGATACCAGATCACAATGCCTATAGCAATGGGCTTCAGCAGCGTATCGAAAAACATAAGGCACGCTAAAATTAGCCCTACCAGAAGTAAAATAGCCAGCGCGCGGAATACAAAGGGAGCCGAGGGTGTCGTTTGATTCATGGTAATCAACCTAAAGATAAAATTCTTATGCAAGAATGCGAAAGGAACAATTCTTGCCTAACTCTTCAAATAATTATAATTTCATTTCTATGAAAAAGATATGGATTGTCGTGTTGGTGTTTCTCTCCGTAACAACAAAGGCTCAGGTTATAGGAACTGTGTTTCCTGACATGGAAGCCGAAACCGTTGACGATGTTAAGGTGATCCTTCCTGAAGACACGAAGGGAAAATATACACTTCTTGGTCTGGCGTATAGTAAAAATCGGAGGACGAACTGAACTCCTGGTTTACACCCGTGTTTCAAAAATTCATTCAAAAACCAA
>JAAUQD010000139.1 GCA_012032815.1 Flammeovirgaceae bacterium | reverse complement strand
ACCTTTAAGTAAAATGTGTTATCAGATGCGGAGTCGAACCTCTCAAAGCTGGAGTCGGGTCTGAAACGAGCGTGGTGTCTGTCGGATTCCCCGGCGCTACTATGTGGGAATCCTGTCGTTTTTTTGGCTTTTGCAACATCTACCTCTTCAACAACTACCTTTTCTGCTTTCACAGTAGCTGGCTTATAGGCCGCTGTTTTCTTCCGTCTCCGTGAATTGCCAAATGAGCCTTTAAATATTTTACCCTTTTTACTTTTTTTATCTCCTCTTCCCATATTGTTTATTTTTTGGAAGGTGCAAGTATAACAAATAATTCAGGAAAGAGGTAAAAAGATATGAAAGATGGTGCCCCATCCGGGACTCGCATTGAATCGTACCACCAGGTTTTTCTCTTCTCGTATTGCTATAATCCCAAACCGCTGCCAGTAGAGCGCTCAGAGCCTTTAAAAACCAAATCAAACACCTTACCTCACTATTGATGGATTAAAGTCACTACGATTATCACTAAATTGTAAAGATGACATTTAGGGGAATAATACATGTACACTAGTTAACTTGCAGACAGTGAAAATCACTAAATTCTTTTAGTTTTGCAGGCGGCAAACCAGCACGACCAGCTCCTGCTGAACTCCCCCAGGACCGGAAGGTAGCAAGGGTAAGTAGTTGTAGCGGTGCGATGTTCGGTTTGCCCTTTTTATTTATCCCATTCGTCAAAAAGTCCTCAATCCTCCCTGCCGATTAAAAGAGATCGTTAGTTTTGTATTTTAAACAACCACACTATGAAGTTTTTTGTTGACACAGCCAATCTGAATGAAATCAGGGAGGCCCATGATCTTGGTGTCTTGGATGGCGTAACCACCAACCCATCATTAATGGCCAAGGAAGGAATTGCGGGGAACGACAAAATAAGGAACCACTATAAAGCCATCTGTGATATCGTGGACAATAACGTAAGCGCAGAAGTCATTTCTACTGACTACGAGGGAATGCTTAAAGAAGGACGGGAGCTTTCTAAGATTGACAAGAAAATCGTTGTGAAGGTGCCGATGATAAAGGATGGAGTCAAAGCTATAAAGCAGTTTACCAAAGAAGGTATTCGCACCAATTGTACATTGGTTTTTTCGGCCGGTCAGGCGTTGTTGGCCGCCAAAGCAGGTGCTTCGTACGTCTCTCCCTTCATAGGCCGCATTGACGATATCTCTGTAGATGGGCTGGATCTTATCGCCCAAATTCGTCACATTTATGATAACTATGGTTATCAGACGGAAGTACTGGCTGCCAGTATCCGGCATACCATGCACCTAATTAAATGTGCAGAGATTGGTGCCGATGTTGCCACCTGCCCACTCAAAGTCATCACCGACCTTCTTAAACATCCGCTAACGGATATTGGGCTGGAGAAATTTTTGGCCGATCATAAAAAAGCCAATAGCTAATTATGTTTTCACACGATCCTGTCGTAAGGGTTAAAGATGCCCATATCTTTCAAGATCACAACACCGTCTTATCCAATGTAAATTTTGAAATCGAAAAGGGGAATTCGTTTTTATAATTGGTCGCACTGGATCAGGCAAGTCATCATTGCTCAAAACGATGTACGCTGACCTTCCTTTACGCCTGGGGGAAATTCAGGTTGCCGGCTACTCCATTCAAAAAATTAAAAATCATGAAGTTCCATTGTTGCGCAGGAAAGTTGGAATCATTTTTCAGGACTTTCAGTTGTTTGCTGATCGCTCTGTAGCCGAGAATTTAAATTTCGTTATGCGTGCCACAGGTTGGAAAGAATCAGGCAAAATGAAAGCCCGGCTTGCCGAAGTATTGATGCAGGTGGGATTAGGTGCTGTAGAAAGAAAAATGCCCCATCAACTTTCAGGTGGCGAACAACAGCGTGTTGTAGTGGCCCGCGCTCTATTAAACGAACCCGTTATTTTAATCGCTGACGAACCTACCGGAAATCTGGATCCTGAAGTTTCAATGGTATTTTAAAGTTATTCCAACAGATTAATAAAAGCGGCACATCGGTGCTGATGGCAACGCATAGTTATGGGTTAATTAAAAAATTCCCGGCTCGTGTTTTAAAGTGCGAGGAAGGTAAAATTCTGGATTCTAAAACAGATCAGTTCGAACTGAAAAGCGAAGAAGACTATTAAATTGATGTAGGTTCTTTGTTCGGTTTACTCATCAGCTCAAGTTGATTCAATTGTTGATTTAGTAGATTAATCCGAACCAGGAAATTCAAAATTAAAGCGTCTCTCAACTTCTCGGATGGTTCACGTTGCATCTGTTCTGTCAATACCTGATGCATCGCCTCCAGTTTAACGAAGTCATCGGTTAATTCGTTCTCAAAACGATGGGTCTCATCAAACGATGCCAGCAATGCTCTTTTTTGAGAGATCTGGTCCTTATAAAAAACTTCAAGATCTGCATATTCGTTTTGAATGCCAGTCTGTGATGCATCTGCCTCGAGATTCATTCTGTCTATAAACAAAAATGAACTCACACCGAATAGGAATATAGCCGCAGCTCTCCAAATATTAACTGAATGCCATAGTGACCGTGATTGTGCAGGCCAGAGAGCGGCCTCTATTTTTATCCACAATCCATCAGATGGCTGCCGGTGATCAAGTTGTGACCGGTTCTGATCAATAAAGTCTTTTAGTTTGTCTTTCATAATTTACCTCCTTCCAGGATTTCCCTGAGTTTTTTCTTTGACCTGTTAAACTGCGATTTTGAAGTCGATTCCGATATGCTCATTATCTCTCCAATTTCCTGATGATCATATCCTTCAATTAAATAGAGTGACAGTACAGTTCTATAGCCATCAGGTAGTTTTTCAATTGCACTTCTCACTTGCTCGATTGAGAATGGAAATTCATCAAAAGAAGTTTCTTCCAATTCTTCCTCAATATCCATCTGCTCGTTCAATGGAACCATTTTTCTTCTTTTGACATGGTTAATAGCTTTGTTTATTACAATGCGTTTAATCCAGGCTCCAAATGTTGCATCCCCCCTGTAATTCTTTAAATTCCTAAACGCACTGATGAATGATTCCTGCAAAACATCCTCAGCATCATCCCGTTCATTAACGATTCGATAACTTACATTATACATACTCTTGCTATACAAAGTATACAGTTTGTAGTACGCTTTACGGTCGCCCCGAAGGCACCTTTCAATAAGTTCTTTGTGGATATCGGTTGCCTGTGCCTCCAACGATCGTTCTATCCTATAAAGACAGAGTTTCCCATTAAAGGTTGCAGGTTATTTGGCTTTAGCCAGGTTTTGTTTGGCTTGCAGATAATCAGGTGCTAATTTCAATGCCTCTTCAAAAAATTTACGGGCTCCCGGACTGTCACCTAATTCCATGGTTATCAGTCCTTTAAGATTGAATAAAGCTACGCGCATCGAAAATTCCTTTTGATTATTCTGGATGTCACTACTCATAATGTTAAGCGAATCTACTTCAGGCTTGGACAATAAAATATCCACATTGGTCATACTTTCTGTAAAGCGCTTTAAATCAAGTTGCAGATAGGTTATTTTATAGAGGGTTGGAATATCATTGGTAAGCAGGTAAACACTTTCATAGTTCTGTAGCGCCCGATCCAATACACCTGTTGCCTCACAGGCTGAAGCTGACAAATGTAAAAAATCAATATTCTTCGGACTCCTCGTCACTAACTCCTGACTTACCATCATCGAAGAAGCGTATTGCTGATTGTCATAATAATGAACAGCGAGCGTATAAATTAATGAATCATTTGCTGGATTCATCAAGATTAAATCATATAGTGCCTGCTTAGCAACCTCATAATCATTCCACCGTGCGGCTACAGCGTACTTTCTCAAATGATGTTGATAGAAAGCAGATTGTGTTACCGGTTTGTTGGCAGCGTCTGTCGCTGTCTGCGCAAAAGACGATTCAATTGCAATGACAATAATCAATAGTGAAAATACATTCTTATACATAGCTATTTATTTATTATGGACGTAAGACCTTTTTTTCTTCCTAATTCAATCATTAACTGATAGGCCTCATCACGATCATTTTTAATTATCCCTTCAAGTATGGCCTCTCGAATTGCATCTTTTATCTCACCAACAATCGGACCAGGCTTAATATTAAATTCCTGAATTATTTCTTCACCGGAAACAGGCGGTTGAAAGTTTCTGAGATGATCCTTTTCTTCAACTTCCTTCATTTTACGTTCTACCAACTCAAAGTTACCCAGATACTTCTTTACCTTCTCATTGTTTTTGGAGGTGATGTCTGCACGACACAAATTCATCAGCGCTTCAACATCATTTCCTGCTTCAAAGAGCAATCGCCTGATAGCCGAATCAGTGACATCATTAACCAGTGAGATAGGACGCAAATGCAATCGAACTAATTTCTGCACAAATTTCATTTGCTCGTTCATCGGCAACTTTAGCCTTCTGAATATTCTGGGAACCATACGCGCACCCCGGTCTTCATGGCCATGAAAGGTCCATCCCTGTTTTTGGTCAAATCGCTTAGTGGCTGGTTTGGCTATGTCATGCAAAATGGCAGCCCAACGCAACCACAAATCATCCGTCATCTCAGAAAGATTGTCAAGGACCTGAAGGGTGTGGTAGAAATTATCCTTATGCGCTTTGTTGTCGATGTATTCTACACCCTGCAATTCAACCATCTCTGGAAAAAACTCTTTTAATAATCCACTATGGAAAAGTAATTTGAAACCGTAGGATGGCGTTGGTGTAAGAATGATCTTATTGAGCTCATCCGATATCCGCTCCATGGAAATAATCTTCAACCTTGAAGCATTTCTCCTGATGGCCTCGAACGTATCTCCATCAATGTCAAAATTGAGTTGAGCGGCAAACCGAACAGCTCGTAACATGCGCAACGGATCGTCTGAAAATGTAATATCCGGATCAAGCGGAGTTTTTATCATTTTCCGCTGCAAATCTCCTACCCCATCAAAAGGATCCAGCAGGTCTCCGAAATTTTCTGTACTCAGGCTTATCGCCAATGCATTAATCGTGAAGTCCCTTCGCTTTTGGTCATCTTCCAGCGTGCCATCTTCTACAATGGGTTTTCTGGACTCTGTGCGATACGACTCTTTCCTGGCTCCTACGAATTGCAATTCATAATCTCCAGACTTAATCATGGCCGTACCAAAATTCTTGAATACGGTCACACGTTCACCCAGACCTTTACCAACTTCATTAGCCCATTTTATACCACTGCCCAGACAAACAAAATCAATATCTCTCGATGGCCTTTCTAACAATAAATCGCGTACATATCCTCCAACAATGAAGATTTCAAAGCCAAGCTTATCGCCCGCGGCTTTTACTATATCCAAAACATGGTGCTGCCTGAGTACTTTGGAAAAATTAGTGATACCCTTCATAAAAAATTGAAGGGCAAATTTACTACAATCTGATTGGTGAGGCTAATCCAGAAAATTAAATACGCTTAATTCCAGAAACCTTTGTTTGAATTAAAGGTAGGACAAGGGATAAGGCGATTTTTTCGCTTAACTCCGCGATGTAAAGGCTTGGCAACAAATTCGTAGATTAAAGCTATCTCATGCGCTCCCCCGGAAGCAGTAGACAATTCAGAAATAGTAAAGTCATAGCTATACCCGATCGTAAAACTTTCAAGATATAAACCCATACTAAAAATCAGGGCATCCTGATCAATGAGCCCCGTTACACCATCCTGAAAGGGTTTACCTCTATACCACACACCGATTGAAACCGGATCAATGTGATAATTTAGTCCGATATCAAATTGACTGATGCCACCCTGAATTCTATAATCATGGAAGGCGTAAGATAGGATACGCGGTCGCCAGTCCTGGGTCCGTTATACAATGAAAGCCTGATACCTCCATGAATTGTAGTTTTCATGGGCAACCTGCTTACATCATTCAAGATGGAAAGATTGGGTTGATTCATATGATGGAATGCAGCTCCCAACCAAAACACTCTTGAATAAACCAGAAATCCGGCTGCAAAGTCAAAGTATTGTTGATTTCCAAGTTTTGCTAACTCCGGGTCAAGTGAAACACCATCAAATTCAAGCCCATCACCCAATTGTAGTTTTGATCGATCTATTCCATTTATGCCGTACCCAAATTGAACGCCCGGAGAAAAAACTAATTTTTCATTAAGCCTTACTTTATAGCTGTAAATCAAACCGGCCGTAGTAGTACGCCAGCCTGAGGAACCCATTTTATCGGTGGTTGCAATTAATCCGAATCCGCTTCGCAACTCATCAACCCAAATGTCATAACTCGCGGCAAATGTGGTAAACGCCTGAGGAAGGTTAGGCCACTGTATCCGATTATTAAAAACAACCCGCTGCTGAGGAGTAATCCCGGAAAATCCTGGATTCATATATAGCGGAGCATGATA
>JAAUQD010000138.1 GCA_012032815.1 Flammeovirgaceae bacterium | reverse complement strand
ATTTTACCAGAAGGTAATAGTGTAAAAGAAGCATTAGCATTTCACCCGGATTCTACTTCGCGCGCCTTTGAGTTTGGGTCATTGCGATGGTTTGTTATTAAAAGGGATGATCAATTTGGAGTTCGGTTACGCGATTTTGAAAGTCCTCAGCTTGAAAATTTTCATGGTATTGAACGGTATCCGGTTGATCTTTCCTGGCGGATTGAAGCACAGTTTGAGTATGCAGATTCCTCACGCACCATTGAGATCACGAATATTTTAGGACAGACTTCACCACAGAAATCTCCGGGCACTTTGGTATTTGATTTTAATGATGTGGAATATAGACTGGATGTTATTGATGAGGGGGAGAGGATTTGTTTGTGATTTTTGGTGATGAAACAAAACGCAGATGAAAACTTATGGCGCTGGCCGCTACCTTTATGTTGAAAAGCCTGATAAAAGCAATAAGGTTGTCGTTGATTTTAATAAATCGTATAACCCGCCATGTGCTTTTACAGAATATGCTACCTGCCCGCTCCCTCCAAAGCAAAATGTAATAGGCATGAAGATTACTGCGGGGGAAAAGAATTATGGAACACACCAATAAATAAATAATTCGATGATTGTTTACGGGATAAAGAATTGCAACACAGTAAAGAGCGCCCTTACCTGGTTAAAGAAGAAGAAAATTGATTTTGAGTTTCACGACTACAAATCGCTGGGTATTTCAGCTGAAAAATTAAAAGCCTGGTCAAAGCAGGTAGGATGGGAGAGCCTGGTTAATAAACGCGGACAAACCTGGAGAAAGCTGGATGAAAAAGAACAGCAGAAGGTGACCAATGAAACAGAGGCCATAAAACTGATGATGGATAAGACCAGTTTAATTAAAAGGCCATTGATTGAGAAAAGCGGAAAAGTTGTGGTATTGGGATTTGATGAAGAGGAATATAGGAAAAGGCTGAAGTAAAAATAAGTCCCGCCATAACATATTGGAGCGGGACTTTCGAGTGTGTCGGGCGGAATCGCGTTACATTACTTGCTGCGAGGTTCTTAAGAGCCTTGAAGAGAACGTGCCGCTGTCCACACCCGGTTTAGATTTTAGTGAACTTCAATTGCTTTTGGCTTTACCTTCACGGTTACTTCCTTAGGCAGCATCATGTAAAGAATACCATTTTCATACCGAGCATCTAACTTATCCATTTTTACATTTTCAGGAAGTGTAAATGAACGGTTAAAATTCATGTAGCTGTACTCCTTGCGTGTGTAGTTCTTTTCTTCTTTTTCATCTTTCATTTCCTTTTCGCACGCAATAGTCAGAATCCCGTTTTCCAATGTAATATTGAAATCTTTTTTGGTGAGACCTGGGGCCGCAAGTTCAATCTCATACATCTTTTCCTTTTCAATCACATTTACTGCGGGAACAACCTGCATTCTTTTCAGCCAGTCGGCATCGAAGAAACGCTCGTTGTCAAAGAAATCAGTCAACCAGCCCTCATTAAAAGGCCGTAGAAAATCGGATTTTTTTAAAAGTGTCATAATTACCTCCTTTTTTTTAATTTTTACTTCGCTATGAAGATCGTCATCATGATTTAAAAAAAGAATGATAACGATCATGTTGTAAAAAAAAAATAAGTAAAACTAAAAGCCGTTTTCAATTCACCTTTTTGTATTGGCCGAGCCGCAACCGATGAGTAAACACCATGCCATGAAATGCTTTATCTCACATAATCCGTCAAAGGGAATTACCCGCCAGATTGGTTCCATTTATACAAACTAAAATAAGATACGGGTTACTGACTTTTTGCTATTTTGGCGTATGACTAAATCTGCTAAACAAAATCTTGTAGTAATCTATTTTTCAGTTACAATGCTAGTTGGTATTTCTGTGACGCTACTTCATTATGTACTGGTACAATTTAACCTTGCTCCATCCTCATTGCTGATGTACCTACCCCTTTTAGTGATTGTTGAGGTTGTTGTTTTCTACGCGTACTTTAGAGAAAAGGTAAAAGCAGTTGGATTTAGAGGAGCCGGAGTTACTACCGTACCAACTGTTTATTTTATGGCCATGTTGGCTGCTCCTTTCTTGCCATTGAATGCAATTTCCTTACTCACTGACCGGGTAATTGAAGTGAACACTGTCGATGAATTAAGAGACACCAACGAAATGTTTATTCATATTTCTGATGTGAAGGCTCTACCTGAACAACTGATTGATACAGTAATGTTTGAAACAAGTGAAGATGATGATGGAAATGTAAACACTCAATTTAATTATTTAGCACTGGTTCCATTGGTGTCCGGTCGGGATACCTGGTTGGTAGTGAGAAATTTCGAAGCAATTAACCGGTATGAAACACTACCTGCTTTACTGGATATACAAAGTACATTCTGGCAGGCAAGCCGCGAGGAGGTATTGCGGTTTCCGTATGACAGCATTGAGTATCTTGAAAAAATTGATAGGAAAGAGCCATTGGCTTTTTTATTAACAAAAGGAGTTAATCCTGTCGATCCCGTCTTCATTCATGGCTCGTTGAGCAGTATTTCAGAATTTAGAATTATTCTTTGTTGGATAATGGGAGGAACCTATCTAGTTCTGTCGCTCTTTTTTATAATGACCGTTGCAACCGGTCATAATGAGAGATTGTGAATGATTAGGTAATTTACTTTCTAATCAACTCTTGATCAGGATATATGGTTATAACTTAACTGTATTTGCTATATTCAACTCAAACTTTACTTCAAGTATATGAAACACCTCATCAGCATTCTATTTCTTTTCTATAGCTTTCAATCCTTTAGTCAGAATTTACCTTCCGAAGTCGAGAGCAGCATAACGCAGCGAATCGAGAATGGTTTAACCCCCAGCATCGCTATCGGTATCATTGATAAAGACGGAGCTCGCTATTATAATTTCGGAACAAAAACTCTGAATGGCGCCCCTGTAAATGAGCGTACCATCTATGAGATTGGATCTATTTCAAAAGTCTTCACCGCTATACTACTGGCGCAGCAGGTAGTGAATGGAAAAATGAAATTGGATGATCCTATCAGTAAATATCTGCCGGCCAATGTAAATGTCCCGCAATATGAGAACCATGAAATCACTTTAGGTAATCTTTCTGATCATACCTCCGGTCTTGCCCGCATGCCCACTAATTTTAATCCGGCAATCCAGCCAATCCGTATGCAGATTATACAGTTCAACAGATGTATGACTTTATTTCGGATTATGAACTGCCGCGAGACGTTGGAGCGGAATATGAATACTCAAATCTGGCGCAGGGGTTACTGGGGCACATACTGGCACTTCAATCGGGGATCGTACGAAGCGCTGATGATCAAAACAATTGCATCACCCCTCGGGATGAAAGAAACAAAAATAACTTTTGATGACAACATGAAGAAAAACCTGGCGATGGGCCATAGCGGTGGAATACAAGTGGAGAACTGGGATATTCCAACACTGGCAGGAGCGGGGGCCATTCGCAGTTCTATTTTTGACATGTTGAAATTCCTTGCAGCCAATATTGGACTTACTAAAACCTCCTTACGCAAAGCCATGGACTTAACCCATACCGTTCGGCATAATAAAGCCGGAAAAAACCGCGTTGGCCTTGGGTGGCACATCGCTGAAGGAAAGAATGGCGATGTAATCTGGCACAATGGAGGTACGGGAGGATATCGCACGTTTGCAGGATTTGTTAAAGAAACGGGAACCGGTGTAGTGGTACTCACCAATTCCACCGAGGGAGCTGATGACCTTGGTTTTCATTTGTTAAATCCTGATGCACCCCTTCGCCCGATTAAAGCAAGGGTGGCTAATGAAATGCGAAAGGCGATTGATGATAAAGGTGTAGATGCCGGGATCACATTATTTTTGAACTGAAGAAGACAAAACCTAATGAGTATGATTTCAGTGAAGAATCACTCAATAGTTTGGGCTATAGTTATATGGAAAGTAACCTGTCGGCCGCATTAGCGATCTTTAAACTGAATACGAGTGAATATCCAAGTTCATCCAATGTGTATGATAGCTATGGAGAGGCTTTGGCCAAAAACGGACAAAAGGAGTTAGCTATTGAAAATTATAAAAAGTCAGTTGAGATGAACCCCGGAAATCAGGGGGGCATAGACGCGCTGGAAAAATTGGGCGTTAAAATGGATACAAAAGATGCGGATGTTTCTGAGAATGTATTGGAAAGTTATGTAGGTACGTATGAGTTGGCTCCGGGTTTTAACCTTGAAGTAACGCGCACTGGTAAACAACTTTTCACTCAGGCCACCGGTCAGGCTAAGTTTGAGATTTATGCTAAAAGTGAGACCGAATTTTACCTTAAAGTAGTGGATGCCCAGATAACGTTTGAGTTAGCTGAGAATCGGTTGGTGCTGCATCAAAATGGGAGGGATGTGCCCGGGAAGAAGGTGAAGTAATCCGTGGATTGTTTCAGTTAAACCAAACGGCATAGCCCATTCTCCGCAGATCCCAGGCTAATTTTTCTTCTGCCTTAAGCGCCTCCACCCGAGTCATCGGTTTTTCATTGAGGTGATTGAAAAGATTAGGACGGAGGTAGGTGCCATACTTTTCCACAATATTTGACGATAGTTTATAGCCCTTCTTATTTCTATAGCCGGTTTTATGTTGTTCCCATCGCTCTTTTGGAGTTTTGCTGGTCATGCCCACGTATAGACACTCAAGCACACCATTGAATTGAGGGTTAGCGGCACGGAATTTAGCGCTTTCAGTAAAGACTCGCTTTGAAAGTTCAATCACATAAACACAGTATACCTGTTTCGGCATGTCAGTGTTAAAACTAATAAAATCCAGAGCGTGAAAACACAGGATTATTTGCGGACTAAGCAAAGAGGTTTGTGATGGTATTTGAAATTTTTCAAATCAACTGAACTCTGTCATTGAATGTTCAATGATTTCTAAAATGCTACATACTGTAATTCAAAGAACCGGCAACCTCACCCTAAGGTGTGGTCACCGGTATACACACACTAATTGCCATTCAGATGAAAAACGTATTCACCTGAAACAGCGTCTTTACGGCCTCCGCTTGTACCATTTCCTATAAACGTTAGCACCAAATTGTTCCCATTCAAATTGAGCGATATTTCTTTACCATCATTCCTTACCATCACATTTGGATTTGTGCCCTTAAAGTCCCAAGTACCACTGGCTGCCCAAACTGCAGAAAGACTATTTTGTGTAGTGAATGTTTTATTGCCAATGATAACATGAATCCTGCAAATTGATCAGTTACATCATAGCCGTCTTTCACCACACCCTGACTTGTCAATGACCATGGGCTTCCCTCCATCAATGCATTGAGTTGAAGGGTGAGTTCATCGGGTTCTGGGGTTTCTTCTTTACATCCGGGGATGATTAGGATGAACACTAATAATATGGCAGATAACATATATGTTGATTTCATGATTTCAATAGGTTTAGTTTTTAATGAATTTGTGAGTTGACTTTTGCTGAGGAGATACAATCGTGATAAAGTACATCCCTTTCGGTAAAGAAGAAACATCAATCACTTTCTGTGCTTTCTTCATGTCCATCACACTTCGGCCATCCGCAGACATCAAATGAATTGCTGAACGATCAGGATCGCTAAGTTGAACATGCAAAAAATCTGACGTGGGGTTTGGATAAATGGAGAGGCTTGTTCGGCTGATTTCAAGACCCGTGATTGAAATGATATCAAATGATTGTTCAACTGCACTGGCGGCCAGGAAAGAATCATTACCGGCCTGCGTTGCTTTTACGATTATTGTACCCATCCCGGTAAAACTAAGTTCTGTCCCCGTAACGGAGGCAGGACCGGACACGATCTCAAAGGCAACAGCCAATCCCGAACTTGCTGAAGCGCTAAGCGTCATAGAACCATCTTCAAGCAATTGGTCATCAATTGCACCGAACGTGATCGTCTGTGTCATTTTGTTCACAATCAAGTCTTGAGTTATTGATGTCGCTGCATTATGATTAGCATCTCCGGCTTGTGAGGCAGTTATAGTACTTGTGCCTGCCCCAACAATGGTTGCTGTAGCATTGGCAATAGTGACTACATTGGTATTGGATGATGTGTAAGATACTGCAAGCCCAGAGGAAGAAGTCGCTGAAAGATCAAAAGGAGATGTACCAACAGTAACTGTATTCAGTGGTGGAAATATAATGGTCTGATCTTTTTTATTAACTACTACCATGTGGATTACATCCAATGCCGGTCCATAATCCAAGTTACCTGATTGGGATGCTGTGATCGAAACTGATCCGGCACTGAGGATGGTGGCGGTAGTACCTGTAATGGATAGTATTGATGGATCGGATGACACAAGGGATACGGGAAGGGCTGATGAGGCGGTGGCAAGGAGTTGAAAGTCAGCATCGCCAAACGTAACGTTGCCTGGTTGAGTGAACGCAATGGTTTGTACAACATTACTCAGAT
>JAAUQD010000137.1 GCA_012032815.1 Flammeovirgaceae bacterium | reverse complement strand
AATGACCCTGATGGCACTGTTAATGGAATTTATAAATATAAACCGATTCGTAAATGAAACAATTTAGTCTACATGGAAAAGTGGCGGTCATAACTGGAGCAAGTAAAGGCATCGGAAAAGCTATTGCCGATTTATTGCAGAAGCCGGTGCTAAAGTAGTAGTCTCCAGTCGAAAGCAGGAAGCTGTTGAGGAGGTTGCTAAAGAAATCAATTCAAAAGGAGGTGAGGCCATTGGCATCGCTGCGAATACAGGAAACCAATCAGACTTAGAAAATCTTGTTTTAAAAACGGTTGCGCATTTTGGAAGGCTTGATATTGTCGTCAACAATGCGGCTACCAATCCCGTTTATGGTCCGATGGTGGATACCAATTCCGATGCGTTTGATAAAATTATGAACGTGAATGTAAAAGGGCCCTTTGAACTTTCGAAGTTGGCGTATAGTGAAATGAAGAAATCGGGAGGCGGATCAATTATTAATATCAGTAGTATTGGTGGTCTAACTCCGGAACCTATGCTAGGTATTTACAGTGTAAGTAAAGCCGCGTTGGTTTCACTAACAAAAGCAATGGCAAAAGAAGTAGGTCACGATGGTGTTCGTGTTAATGTTATTTGCCCCGGATTAATTAAAACAAAATTCAGCGAAGCACTGTGGCGTAATGAAGCAGCAACAGAGAAAGCGATGAAGCGTCTTCCCATTGCGCGCATTGGAGTACCGGAAGATATTTCAGGTCTAGCACTTTTCTTGGCTTCGGAGGCATCTGCTTATACAACGGGAAGTGTGTTTACTGCAGATGGTGGATTGACAATCTAACTCATACTGCCAAGCCTTTTACAGGTTTCGTAAGGGATAAGACAACTCAAAATCGAGGGATATCAAATTCATGAGATGTTCAAAACATTTCTTGACTGGAATTGTTTGTTATTTTGTTAACAATCTGAATTCTTTCATTTATTATGTTCAATCTTTAATATTTTTATGAAAATGAAAACAAGTTGAACTAAAATTATTTGTGCCCACCTTAAAAAAAACAGCCTCAACCCCTACGCACCAATCCCTCTCAGAAAATCCAATTATGGATATTCCGATTTTGCATACAAAAATGTGCAAGCCCACTGTTGGCAAGGACATGGTCATTCGTCAATCGATCATTGATCAGTTAGAATCTAATCTGTCGCTTCCGATAACGCTAATCTCTGCCAATACCGGTTGCGGAAAGAGCATCACCACAAGCCAATGGCTTGATCAAACAAAACATAAATATGGTTGGTTGTCTATTGATGAAGAGCATAATAATGCTGCCGTGCTGCTGGGTTATTTAGTGGGCATTCTCAAGGAGCAATGGCCTTCGAAACACTTTGCACTCGAGTATCTTAAGAATGCGGATAATCTTCAGCCAGCTGTCATTTCGGCTACGCTGCTCAATGATCTGGATGATCTGGATGAATATTTTATTTTGGTCTTGGATGATTATCACCAGATCAAAGAAGGGAAAATTCATGAGATCATCGATGGTGTCCTGCGATATCCTTCCTCCAAATTTCATTTGGTACTCTTAACTCAAATTGATCCGCCTCTAAAACTGGCAAGACTAAGAGCGCAATTTCGCCTTCATGAGTTACGAATGAAAGATCTGGCGTTCTCAACGGATGAAGCACTAACATTACGATCATTGATTGTTGCTGATGCCCAGGACGATCAAGTAGAATCCCTTGTAAATTTTTCCGAAGGTTGGGTAACTGGTGTTTCGGTTGGATTAATGGGAATGTTAAAAGGGATCAGCTATGAAAAAGTAGTTCAAACACTTCAGAGTCACGGTTCTCTTGTCTCTGATCTTTTAGATGAAGTGGTGCTCCGTGGATTACCTCTTCAATCGGTAAAATTTCTTGAGCTTACTTCATTGCTGGATCGATTTGCTGAAGACCTTATCAAAACCATGGCTGAGGCTATTAAGGATAGCGATCTGCCACCATCTGAAATCGGAGAATTAATAAAGAATGCCAGAAGCAGAAATCTGTTCCTTATTCCACTTGACGTTTCCGGTACTTGGTTTAGATATCATCACATTTTCAAAGACCTGCTCAGTCAACGAAGTGCGAAACATTTTCCGCCCATTGTACTGGAAAAACTATATAAGGCAGCAAGCGGATGGTTCGAGGAAGAGGAACTTTTGGAAGAAGCATTGACCTATGCCTTGCGGTCCAAGGATATGGATTTTGCGATTCGTGTCTTTTCAAGATTTCGTATTCAACTGCTGAACAGTGAACAATTCCACCGACTTGATCGGTTGACCAACCGATTTCCTGAAGATGTCAGACAGAACAGTTTTGAGTTGTTAATTAATCTGGCCATGATGCAGAACCACAAAGTTAATTATATGGGGATGCAGCAATATCTTTCGAGAGCAACTGTACTATATAATGAGTTAGATAAAGGCGATGACAATAAAAGCCAATTGGTAGGTGAGTATCATGGAATAAGCACCTTTCATTCCTACACGCTGGGTGATTTTGAAAAGCATTTTCATGGAGAAAAGTGCCTGGCGATTTTGCCAGCAGATAAACCCAATTTCTTTCGGGAGCTTGCCACCGGCTGGTATGCTTTTGCTCAGCAGGCTTGTGGTCGTGCGCAGACAGGGATGGAAAGGCTGGTGGAAGAATACCAGATCTTGGCAAACGAAGATACCTATTTCAAAATGCGGCTGTTGGGGGGAAGACTAATTTTTCATCTGTTCGAAGGCAACACCAAGTACTTGTACCCGGAGGGCTCATCCCTGGCGAAGATGTGCTTGCCAGAAAAATATCCTGGATCATGGGAAATTGGTATCTACAGCATGGCATACCACACCTATCTGAGTAATCAACTTGAGGTTGTATCTATATTTCAGAATGATTTGAGAAAACATCGCTATGCTGGGCGGCCCTTTTGGGTTGTGAACAATTTCTTTTTGTATAGTCTGGCAAATATGGCCAGTGGGTTATGGCAGCAAGCAGAACATGGCATTACGGAATGCGAAGAGTTGGCTGAGGAACTTGCCATGGATTCAATGAAAGGTTTGGTAAAAGCTTTCCGGGTTGAGTACCATCTGAAACGTAATGAGGAGGAAAAAGCCGTGAAGGCATCAACGTTGGCAAATTTTGAACCGTACCCTCCACTTTTTTACTATTTCATTCCACAGCTAACGCAGGTGAAGCTTTTGTTTCATACCCGGCAGGAGAGGAAGGGTGAGGAGTTGCTTCAAAGTCTTGTGGAGATTGGCAGGTCACGGCATAACAAGAATTTGCTGATCCAGGCACTTGCCTTACAAGCCACGCATTACTCAGTAAAGGAAGATACCACCCGTGCCAAGAATTCTTTGCACGAACTCTTAACAATTTCCGAATCGACCGGACACATGAGAGTTTTCCTGAATCATGGCCATGCTATGGAAAAATTGTTACGAGAAATGCAAGTAACTCCGTCAAATGATACGCAGATATCCCAGTTTCTTGAAGCTTTCGAAAAAGAAAGGAATGCACATCCTGCCAATAAAAACCTGATGAATTCCCCCCGCACGCTTCAAATTAAATTATCAGGCAGGGAATCAGAAATATTGTCGCTTGTCACCCAGGGATTCAAGAATGATGAGATTGCCGAAAAACTTTTTGTTTCGCTGGATACCGTAAAAAAACATCTGTACCGTGCGTACCAGAAACTTCACGTAGATAATAGAGTTAGCGCCATTCAAAAAGCGCAATCGCTAGGGCTGATTATAACCGGAAAAGGGAGATCATAAACCCGTAGAATGTTCCCCGACTTTACAAAATGTCCACTTTAGTGGCTAGTAGGTAATTTTTTGCTACGCTACCTTGCTGTATGCAAACCCCATCACATGCCTGTTGATTTTCCAACCATTCCAAAATTCGTAAATCCGGGACGATACCATATTCGAGTAACGGGAAAAGTTCGAAATGAGATAAACGACTATTTCGAAGGAATTGAAAAATTAGAATTAGTTAATACAAAGAAGGGAATAGGCGAAACAAAACTTACCATTCATGTGCGCGATCAAGCAGAGTTAATAGGGTTTATCAACATCCTCTATAATTGGCAGCATGCGCTCAAAAAAATTCGACTGGACGAAGCAAAAATTAATTCAAACAATATTAAACCCTAATCTCTAATAATTATGAAGCAACCCAAATTGAAATTTTTCACCATGGTCTTTGCCATCCTGTTCATGATGGCGCAGGCAAATTCCCTGATAGCCCAACAAGCATCAACCAATGCAGTGCTCTTTACCAATGCCAACGTATTTGATGGCCAAAACGAAAAACTGGCAGAGGGCATGAGTGTGCTGGTAGAAGGCAATAAGATCACCAAAATTGCCAAATCCATTACTGCTCCAAAGGGCGCAACCGTGATTGATGCCAAAGGAAAAACCCTGATGCCGGGCCTCATCGACTCCCACTGGCATACGATGTTCAACTTTATACCGGTGAGCGGGGTAATGGGCTCAGACTTCGGATACCATAGTATCGCAGCTGCGGAGCAGTCTGGGAAAACGCTGCTGCGCGGGTTCACCTCGGTGCGTGATGTTGGTGGCAATAGTTTCGGTGTGAAGCGCGCGATTGATCATGGCATTGCTACCGGACCGCGTATCTATCCCTCCGGCCCTTACATCGGCCAGACATCGGGACATGGTGATTTTCGAGGTCCAGTGGACGTTCCTGCGAACGATAATACTCCTTTAGACTACTATGGTAGAGTCGGACACACGCTGATCGCTGACGGGGTTCCCGAGGTGACCAAACGTACGCGCGAAGCGCTACGCATGGGGGCCGTCCAGATTAAGGCAATGGGCGGTGGTGGTGTCACTTCGCTCTATGACCCGCTGGATGTCACCGAATATACTTTCGAGGAGGCTAAAGCAATTGTTGACGTAGCCAAATCATGGAACACCTATGTCGCAGTCCACATCAACACCAAGGAGGCTATGAAAATGTGGATTAAGGCCGGTGCGAAGTCCATGGAACACGGCTTCTACCTGGATGACGAAGTTGCGAAGCTAATGGCTGAGAATGACGTGTGGTGGAGCATGCAGCCAATGGAACTTGAGGGCCCTATCGCATTGAAATTCGAGAGCCCGATCAGCACGGCCAAGTACAATGACATCGTTGGGAGTCTTGAGTCTGCCATCGCCAGCGCAAAGAAGTACAACGTAAAGACGGCCTTCGGCACGGACATCCTGTTCGACCCCGAGCTTCCTGCGAAACACGGCATGTTCCTGGCGAGAATGGCAACCTGGTACACACCCTACGAAGCGCTGAAGATGGCGACTTCAACCAATGCAGAGTTGCTTAAGCTTTGTGGAGCCCGTGATCCATACCCAGGTGAATTGGGTGTGGTAAAAGAGGGTGCTTTGGCTGATTTGCTGCTGGTAGATGGCAATCCCCTTAAAAATCTTGAATTAGTGACAGACCCGGATAAAAATTTCGTGGTCATCATGAAAGACGGCAAGATTTATAAGAATACGGTGAAATAAATACCTGAACGTGTATGATGATACCGGCCATGCTTACTTGCTGGCAGGTATCCTATTTAACCTTAAACGATTCTTTACATTAAAAAGAATTAGAAAAATCACCTAAAAAAGATAGTATGATTAAACTTAAATTTTTCAAGTTGGCTTTTGCCATAGGGGTCTTCATGATCACCTGTAGTTCCTTGTTCGCTCAGCAAGCAACGAATAACAGTGTTGTACTCTTTACTAACGCCAACATATTTGACGGCCAAAGCGAAAAACTGGCCGATGGAATGAGCGTGCTAGTGGAGGGCAATAAAATCACTAAGATTGCCAAAACAATTACGGCCCCGAAAGGCGCGACCGTGATTGATGCAAAAGGAAAAACATTAACACCGGGATTTATTGGTGCGCATGAACACCTGATTGGTCAAATGCCATTTCAAGACGCAATGTTTATGGATACACGCTATATGGGATATGTTGGTGCATGGACTGTCGGTGTCTATTTAAAGAACGGTTTTACAACTGTACGCGATATGGGCGGCAATACATTCTCTCTTAAGATGGCTATTGACCGTGGCTATATAGATGGGCCACGAATATACAGTTCCGGAGCACTCATTACCCAAACCGGTGGACATGCCGACCATCGTACAATGGGGAATAGTCCTCAACTTGCCGGTGGCCAGTGGGATAACCTTGTTTTATGGGGTGATTGCGCTATTGCCGATGGGGTACCTGAAGTATTAAAAGCCACACGTGAACAAATGCGAATGGGTGCTTCTCAAATTAAAATAGCCAATGCAGGTGGAATTGCTGAAGGTGACCCGCTGGATATTGTGGAATGGACAGCCGAAGAAGTGCAGGCTTGTACACAGGCGGCTACTGATTGGGGGACCTATGTTACCTCGCATACTTATACAAAAGAAGGCGTAGATCGTGC
>JAAUQD010000136.1 GCA_012032815.1 Flammeovirgaceae bacterium | reverse complement strand
CTTTGCGGGAGTAGCTCTCCCGATAGTTATCGGGAGGTAGAGCGGTCCCGATCAATCGGGACAGGTCGCAGGAGCCTCGGTTGGGCATTAACAAGCGGGAGTAGCTCAGTTGGTAGAGCGGCAGCCTTCCAAGCTGCAGGTCGCGGGTTCGAGCCTCGTCTCCCGCTCGAAAATTGGGAATAGTCATTAGTCATTGGAGTTACTGATGACTGTGAACGATGACCAATGGCTAAAAAGCTGTTGTAGCTCAGTGGTAGAGCACTTCCTTGGTAAGGAAGAGGTCGTGAGTTCAATCCTCATCAACAGCTCGACAAGTTGTTGATGGAAAAAGACATCCAAAAGGCGTTTGGATGGTTATTGACATATTGAAATTGGATTTTTTGATTCTGGATGGGTAGCGCCATCAAAAGGAATCAAGAATTTCCAAACTGCCATAGGGCAGACGAATAAACCCTTATTCGACAGGCTTAACATGTTTGGGGTGTATCTTCTGAAAAGAAGATGTAGAAATGGAACTACTTAAATTAATTTATACACTTTAAACTTTAAACTGAATTTTCAAATATGGCTAAAGAAACATTTGATCGCTCGAAGCCGCACGTAAACGTTGGAACTATTGGTCACGTTGACCATGGTAAGACTACCCTTACGGCCGCTATTACTAAAGTACTCTCAACAAAAGGACTTGCCGAAATCCGAGACTTCTCGTCTATCGACAACGCGCCTGAAGAAAAGGAAAGAGGTATTACTATCAATACCTCACACGTTGAGTACGCAACTGAAAAAGACACTATGCACACGTGGATTGTCCCGGTCACGCTGACTATGTAAAAACATGGTTACCGGTGCCGCACAGATGGACGGTGCTATTCTGGTTGTTGCTGCTACTGACGGACCAATGCCACAAACCCGTGAGCACATTCTATTGGCTCGCCAGGTAGGTGTACCAGCCCTTGTTGTTTTCATGAACAAAGTTGACCTTGTTGATGATGGTGAATTATTAGACCTGGTTGAAATGGAAGTGCGTGAACTTCTCAGTTATTATGACTTCCCGGGTGATACAATTCCTATTGTTCGTGGTTCAGCTCTTGGTGCTTTGAATGGTGAAGCCAAGTGGGTTGAGAAAGTAGAAGAGTTGATGACTCATGTTGATGACTATATTCCTCTTCCAGTACGCTTGATTGATAAGGACTTTTTGATGCCTGTAGAAGACGTATTTTCAATTACAGGTCGTGGAACTGTAGCGACTGGTCGTATTGAGCGTGGTGTTATTAAGACTGGTGATCCGGTTCAAATCCTCGGAATGGGTGCAGCTGAAGGCTTGGCGTCCACCGTTACCGGAGTTGAAATGTTCAGAAAGATTCTGGACAGAGGAGAAGCTGGAGATAACGTAGGATTGTTGTTACGTGGTATTGAAAAAGACCAGATCTGTCGCGGTATGGTTATTTGCAAGCCTGGAACGGTAACTCCTCACTCCAAATTCAAAGCTGAGGTTTATGTACTTTCAAAAGAAGAAGGTGGACGTCATACTCCGTTCTTCAATAAGTACCGCCCTCAATTCTATTTCCGTACCACGGATGTAACCGGTGAGGTTGCACTTCCTAAAGGTGTTGAAATGGTTATGCCTGGCGATAATGTATCAGTGGAAGTTTCCCTGATTAATAAGATTGCTATGGAGAAAGGTCTTCGTTTCGCGATTCGCGAAGGAGGCCGTACAGTAGGCTCAGGTCAGGTTACTGAAATCCTCGACTAATAAGCTGATAATCAATACGAAAGCGTTCCTAAGAATTTTCTTAGGGGCGCTTTTGTTTTCTTACCCTTAGTATTCTACCTTTGCAGTCCTTTTGGGCTGAGTAAAGGGCAATACGGGTGCAGTTCAAGGGGTTGAGTAAGTCCCGATAAGGGGTTGGTTCAATGCCTGGGTTTAATAAAAAACGGGTGTAGCTCAATTGGTAGAGTAGCGGTCTCCAAAACCGTTGGCTGGGAGTTCGAGTCTCTCCACCCGTGCTCAGTAAGTAATGATTTAGGCAACTTTGAATACACGGTTCAAGGTAGCGTCAACCAAATTTAAAATTTGAGTTGGCTGGCCCCGACAAGTCGGGGTCCACCCGTGTTAGAAAATTGATAATGGAAAAGGTTAAAAACTACGTACTAGAATCAATTGACGAGATCCGCAACAAGGTTACTTGGCCAAAGTATGCCGATCTTCAAAGTAGTGCGATTTTGGTATTAATAGCCTCCATGATTTTTGCGTTGGTAATTGGTGCAATGGATTTGGCATTTAACAATTCATTGGGTTGGTTTTATAATGAGTTTTAAGCAACAAGAGGGGAATGGGTGAGTTAAAGTGGTATGTACTTCGTGTTGTTAGTGGCCAGGAAAAGAAAGTAAAGACTTACCTGGAGAATGAAATTGAACGTTCAAAGCTTTCAGATTTCATTCCACAAGTACTGATTCCATCAGAGAAGGTATACGAAATGCGCAATGGGAAAAAGCGGGTTCGTGAACGGAATTTTTTCCCGGGATATGTATTGTTGTCGGCCGATTTATCGAATGGAGAGGCCTATCATATGGTGAATAATATTCCCGGTGTGATTGGCTTTTTAGGAACGAACAGTGCAAGTGCTTCCAAAGATCCTGTTCCTTTACGGCAAACCGAAGTAAATCGGATTTTGGGTAAAGTGGATGAGATCGATGAGTTTGAAGAAAAATTGGAGACACCGTTTATTAAAGGTGAGTCGGTGAAAGTAATGGATGGCCCATTCAGCGGATTTACCGGATCGGTGGAGGAAATATTTGAAGAAAAGAAAAAACTGAATGTAATGGTAAAGATCTTCGGACGTAACACTCCGGTAGAGTTGAATTACATGCAAGTAGAAAAGTTAGACTAATACAATGGCAAAGGAAGTTATCGGTTTTCTGAAATTACAGGTTAAGGGCGGACAGGCGAATCCAGCCCCTCCAATCGGACCAGCTCTCGGTAGCAAGGGTCTGAATATTATGGACTTCTGTAAGCAATTCAATGCAAGAACCCAGGACAAACAAGGTCAGGTTCTTCCTGTAGTGATCACCATATATAATGACAAGTCGTTTGACTTTGTGATTAAAACGCCACCCGCTGCTGTCCTCATTCTGGAAGCCATGAAAAAGGAAAAAGGATCAGCTGAGCCTAACCGCATTAAAGTGGGTTCAATTTCATGGGATCAGGTTAAGAAAATCGCTGAACTTAAAATGCCGGATCTTAATGCATTTAAAGTTGAGTCGGCAATGAAGATGGTAGCTGGAACAGCACGCAGCATGGGTGTAACCGTAAGTGGAACTCCTCCGTGGGGCAATTAATATAAAAGAAGATGGCTAAGATTTCAAAGAATAGAAAGGCAATGCTTGCCAAATACGATCCTCAGAAAGAGTATTCACTGGAGGATGCGGCTACTGTATTGAAAGAAATTACATTTACCAAGTTTGATGCATCAGTCGACATCAACATCAGGCTGGGTATTGATCCGAAAAAATCGGATCAGATGGTTCGTGGTGTTGTAACGTTACCCCATGGATTAGGAAAATCAGTCCGTGTACTTGTATTGTGCTCCCCGGATAAAGAGCAGGAAGCAAAAGATGCTGGTGCGGATCATGTTGGCCTAGATGATTACGTGAAGAAAATTGAGGGTGGATGGACAGACATTGATGTAATTATTACAATGCCTACTGTGATGGCCAAAGTTGGAAAGCTTGGAAAGGTACTGGGCCCTCGGGGATTAATGCCCAATCCTAAATCAGGAACAGTTACCCTGGAAGTCGGGAAAGCGGTTAAAGAAGTAAAGGCGGGTAAAGTTGATTTTAAAGTGGACAAGCAAGGGATTATCCATGCCAGCATCGGTAAGTCCTCTTTTGAACCTGAAAAAATTAAAGAGAATGCCGCTGAGTTATTGCAGGTTGTTGGCAAGCTAAAGCCTTCATCATCAAAGGGCACCTATTTTCAATCCGTAAGCTTATCTACAACCATGAGCCCCGGAATTTTAGTTGACAGAAACTCCTTTGGGGGAATTTAATATAAGAAGACAATGACCAAAGAAGAAAAAGGTATCATTATCGACCAACTAGCGGAGAAGTTCACCGAGAACACTCACTATTATATAACCGATGCATCTGGTCTTTCGGTTGAGCAAATCAACCAGTTCAGAAGGCTTTGTTTTAAATCAGGTATCGAATATGGTGTGTATAAAAACACATTAATTCGCAAAGCCCTTGAGAAGAACGGAACGGCAAAGGAAGAAATTGTAAACGCATTGCGTGGTTTTTCAGGCGTTATCTTTTCGAAGGAAAGTGGTAACGTGCCTGCAAAAGTCATGAGGGAATACCGCAAGAAAGTTGATGGTAAACCTGTACTAAAGGCTGCTTCCATAGACTCCGACATCTTTGTAGGTGACGGTAGTTTAAACATGCTCAGTGAACTCAAATCTAAAAATGAGCTCATTGGCGAAATCATTTCATTGCTTCAATCACCAGCTAAGAATGTGTTGTCTGCCCTGTTAAGCGGCAAACAAACTGTAGCAGGCCTGGTAAAAGCACTGGAAGAAAGAAAATAAATAAATGTAGAACCGAATAATTTTAAACACTTACAAAAATGGCTGACATCAAAGCACTTGGCGATCAACTGGTAGAACTCACCGTAAAAGAAGTTAATGAACTGGCCTCTTACCTTAAAGAAACTCATGGCATAGAGCCCGCAGCTGCTGCAGTAGCAGTAGCAGGTCCTGCTGCCGGAGGTGGTGGAGCAGCTGAAGAGAAAACCAATTTCGATGTTGTATTAAAGAGCCCTGGAGCCAACAAGCTTCAAATCGTAAAACTTGTTAAGGAACTTACCGGTCTTGGCTTAAAAGAAGCTAAAGACATGGTAGATGGCGCTCCTAAAACAATCAAAGAAGGCTTACCAAAAGACGAAGCAGAAAACCTAAAGAAGCAACTCTTAGAAGCAGGAGCTGAAGTAGAGTTGAAGTAATTTCTTCTTGAAGGCGCTGGGTACCGTCTGAAAGAAACATACCCCACGCCCGATATTCGGGTCTGGGGTTTGCTTATTTGTATCCTTTTTTAATTTTTATTTCTGTCTTGGACTTTAAACCGAATCACCTTGACTAAGAAGACTCAAAATAACCGGATTGATTTTTCAAACATTGAAAAAGTCATTGACTATCCTGACTTTTTAGATGTTCAACTCCAATCGTTCAAAGATTTCTTACAAATCGAAACGCCTGCAGAAAAAAGGCAGAACGAAGGACTTTATAAAGTGTTTGCCGAAAACTTCCCCATATCAGATTCACGGGAGAATTTTGTGCTTGAGTTTGTAGATTACACCATCGATCCTCCAAAGTATTCAGTGGATGAGTGCATTGATCGTGGCCTTACATTCTCAGTTCCGCTAAAAGCCAAACTACGCCTCACTTGCAACGATGAGGACAATGAGGATTTTGAAACCATGGAGCAGGAAGTGTTTCTTGGAAATATTCCTTATATGACCGAGAAAGGTTCCTTTGTAATCAATGGGGCAGAACGCGTAATCGTTTCTCAATTGCATCGATCTCCGGGTGTGTTCTTTGCTATGAGCAAGCATACAAACGGAACGAAATTGTATTCTGCTCGGATCATTCCTTTTAAAGGATCGTGGATTGAATTTGCGACTGATGTGAATGCTGTGATGTATTCATATATCGATCGTAAAAAGAAATTCCCGGTCACTACACTATTACGTGCTATTGGATACGGAACAGATAAGGACATCCTGGATTTATTTGGATTGTCGGAAGAAGTCGAAGCCAATAAGGTAAGCTTAAAGAAAGTAGTTGGTCGTAAGTTAGCAGCTCGCGTTCTTAAAACCTGGACGGAAGACTTCGTTGATGAGGATACCGGTGAGGTAGTATCCATCGACAGAAATGAAGTTCTTTTAGAAAGAGATCACATTATTGAAACAGAAGATATTGATACGATTCTGGAATCAGGAAGTACGTCCATTATTCTGCATAGAGATGATGTTAACATCACAGATTATAACATCATTTTTAACACCTTAGCAAAAGACAACTCAAATTCAGAGAAAGAGGCTGTAGAGCAGATATATCGTCAACTGCGAAATACAGAGGCACCTGATGAGCAGACTGCTCGCGATATCATTCAAAGCCTGTTCTTTAGTGAAAAAAGATATGATCTTGGTGAGGTGGGCCGATATAGAATTAATAAGAAGCTTGGCCTTGACATCAGTGCTGATCAGCGTGTACTTACTACGGAGGACATCATCCTTATTGTAAAATACCTGATTGGTTTGATCAACTCAAAAGCGGTGGTTGATGATATCGACCACTTGAGTAACCGAAGAGTACGTACCGTAGGAGAGCAGCTATACACTCAGTTTGGTGTTGGCCTTGCCCGTATGGCGCGTACCATCAAAGAGCGAATGAATGTTCGTGATAACGAGGATTTCAAACCTGTTGATTTGATCAACGT
>JAAUQD010000135.1 GCA_012032815.1 Flammeovirgaceae bacterium | reverse complement strand
CAGAACGGGCGGCCGAAACTTTTTGGCCTTTTTTTCTTAAAATATCAATAGCTTTTCAAAATCTCCGTTCGCTTCGGTTAATGCTTTCTTGCAATCCATCATCCCTGAACCGGTCATCTGGCGAAGCTTGTTTACATCTTGTGCTGAAATAGACATGGCAATAAATTTTAATAATTACAAATGGCTCCAAAAACAAACATCGGCCCGGAAACCGATGCTTAGTAAAATATTTTATAAGTTATTTCCGGGGAATGAGGGATAGAAACTCAGTTGGTTTCTACCGTTTCATCTACTTTTTTCTTCTCTTCTTCCTCTTTCCTGAGGTTTTGATCATCCTTTTCTTTCTTCCGCTCCATCAGGGCTTCCTCCACGGCTTTACCAACGTAACCCGTAATTAATGAAATGGATTTGAACGCATCGTCATTGGCAGGGATTGCAAAATCAATATCTGTAGGATCAGAATTAGTATCCACCATGGCAAAACCGGAATGTTCAGTTTCTGTGCTTCCGCTACAGCAATGTGTTCGCGTTTAACATCTACTACAAATAATGCAGCCGGCAAACGATTCAAATCTGAAATACCACCCAACTGCTTAGTAAGCTTCGCTTTTTCGCGGGTCATCGTTAGGCGTTCCTTTTTGGTTAGACTATCCGCTGTCTCATCTTTCAATAGTTTCTCGATCTGAGACAATTTTTTAAGTGACTTGCGGATGGTTGCAAAGTTCGTCAACATACCGCCTAACCAGCGTTCTGTGACATACGGCATATTAAGTCTTACCGCCTCCTGCATAACAATGTCCTTAGCTTGCTTTTTGGTAGCTACAAACATGATCTTCCGTCCGGAGCGGACAATGTTCTTCATTGAGAAAACCGCTTCGTCTAAATTCTTTAACGTTTTATTAAGGTCAATGATATGAATGCCGTTGTTCTCCATAAAAATGTACTCCGACATTTTAGGATTCCACTTGCGGGTAAGATGCCCGAAGTGAACACCTGCATCCATCAATTCTTGTGTCGTTAATTTATTCGCCATGTATCTCTTATTATTAGCGTTTGCTGAACTGGAACTTCCTTCTTGCTTTTCTGCGTCCCGGTTTCTTACGTTCTACCATTCTCGAATCGCGAGTCACCAGACCTTCTTTGCGAAGCGCAGGCTTATGCTCAGGATTTACCTGAACCAAAGCGCGGGCAATAGCCAACCGAACTGCTTCGGCTTGTCCTTTAATCCCACCCCCCTCAACATTCGCTACAACATCATATTGATTTTCAACTTTGAGAATCACCATACCTTGCTTTGCCAATGATTGATGAATCTCCGACTTAAAGTAGTCTTTAAGTTCCCGGTTGTTAATTTCTATTTTTCCTTTGCCGGGCTGTACATAAACGCGGGCAATGGCAGTTTTCCTTCTTCCGATTGTATTGATGATCTCCATTCTTAGAACTTAATTTCTTTGGGTTGTTGTGCGGTATGAGGATGTTCGCTTCCTGCATAAACATGCAGACTTCTAAATAACTCACGACCCAGCCGGTTTTTAGGCAACATGCCGCGAACCGCATGCTCAATCAATCTTCTGGAATCCTTCTTGCGAATCATAGTAGGAGAAAATTCACGCTGACCTCCCGGATATCCGGAATACGTGAAGATCACCCGGTTGTCCCATTTTTTTCCGGTCATGCGCACATGATCAGAATTGATGACAACCACATTATCACCTGTATCCACATGAGGAGTATAACTGGGTTTATTTTTCCCCCGAATAATACGGGCAATCTCACTGGCAATGCGACCCAGCACTTTGCCCTTTGCATCTACCAATACCCAACCCTTATCGGCTGTTGCCTTGTTTAGGTAATTGGTTTTGTAACTATTATGATCCACTTTATCTTCTTTAAAACTGCTTAAATAACGCTGTACCCCTTAAAAAGGGACACAAAAGTAGACGCATTTTACTACAAAAGCAAGTTGGAAAATCTTTTTACCGGGAGTTGACATTTAATTGCCTGATAAGGGCTTGAAAATCCTTTGGGTAGGGTGCATTTACATTGATTTTTTGCCCTTTGATGCCCTTAAAGTCAATATCAACAGCGTGTAAAGCTAACCGGTTTATCAGGGGCAATTCCTCCTCATTTTTCTTGAGATTATACTTTCGTTTAATGTGCGAAAGGAAAATAGGTTTACCGCCATAGGTATCATCACCGGAAATGGGTGCTTTTAGCCAGGCTAAATGAATTCGAATCTGGTGCATTCGGCCGGTGACAGGCTTACATTCCAAAAGGGAATGTAACTTAAAAGCCTGCATAGTGCTAACACTCGTCTCAGCCTCCTTACCATCGCGGGCAATCATCACGGTTCCGTCTTTTAACTTCTTTATTCGCTCGTCTACTCTTTCATTAGCGAAATTGTGAATACCATCTACCACAGCATGGTATACTTTATTAATCTGACGATGTTCAAATTGCATGGAAGCATGTCGGTATGCTTCCTGGTGCTTGGCCAAAACAAGTACACCTGAGGTTTCTTTGTCAAGCCGATGGCAAACCGTTAATCCCGGAAGATATTTACGGGCTAATACAAGAACATTGTCTTCGTCATTTCTATCGGCCAATGTTGAAATAAACGGGGGCTTGTTTACAATGATGTATTCGTCATCCTCAAAAAGTATCCAGGCGGAAAATCCATTCCTTTTCATTTTTTAATGCGGGGTCTGGTTTTCGCTCTTAGGTAGTTTAAAACTAAAGACTGACCCTTTTCCAATTTTACTCGTAACCGTTGCTTTTGTTTTGTGAACTTCCAGGATGTGCTTCACAATGGCTAAACCTAATCCTGTCCCTCCGTGAGTCCGGCTTCGGCTGCGATCCACGCGATAAAATCGTTCAAAGATTCGATGGAGATCTTCTTCAGGAATTCCTTCACCATTATCTTTAACAAACGTGACCACCTTCTTTTTACCTACCATAAAACGAATTTCTACTTTGCCATTTTCAGATGTGTAATTGACGCTGTTCGAAATAAGATTTGTTAAAACCTGCGATATCCTCAGTCGGTCAGCAATAACCAATACCGGTTTAGTTGGTTTTACCACAATAAGTTCTAATTTCTTTTCTTCCACCTTTGGTTCGAATTGGTCGACCAACTCCATCGCAAGCTTATAAAGATCAAAAGTTTCAAATTTCATTTTAATCTCACCGGTTTCAATTTGTGAAAGCGTGAGGATATCCTGAACCAGAGCATCAAGATCGTCCAGACTTTTAGCCGCCTTGGTTAGAAATTGATCGCGCACTGCCGGATCATTGATAGCACCATCCTGTAGGGTATGAACAAATCCCTGAGCTGCAAACATGGGAGTTTTTAATTCATGCGAAATGTTGGCAATAAAATCTTTTCGAAAAGCCTCAAGCTTTTTGAGACGTTCGATTTCTTTTTGTTTGAGATTTGCAAAAAAGTTGATTTCGTCTTTAATGTTGGTTATAGGATTGCTTCCGGGTTCACGTTTTGCCAACCCCGCAAAATCCTTTTTGCGCAATTGGTTTAGCATCTTATAAATAGTCTTGATCTGCCCGAAGATCAGTGACTCCAGTGAAACGAAAATCAAAGCAAAGGAGGCACCGAAAGTGAGAACAACGACCAGCAGCCAGGGGAGCCATTCGGGTTTGATGCTTAAATGAACAACCAATCCCACTATTCCTGAAATGGTAAGGGATAATACAATTGCCATAGTTCGGGAGCGGTACATTTACCGCTGATTGAATTTGTATCCTACTCCCTTTACGGTTACAATAAATGGGTCCCCAATTTTTTCCCTGATTTTTCGAACATGAACATCCACGGTACGTGCCAAAACATAAACATCCAATCCCCAAATCTTTTGCAGGAGTTCATCGCGGCTAAAAACAATATTTGGATGTTGGGCCAAATAAAAAAGTAATTCAAATTCCTTTTTGGTCAACACCATTTCTTTGCCAGAAAGTGTAATCGTGTATGAAGTACGGTCGATGACAAGATCTCCAAACACCAATTGGCCAGCTTCATCCGCTTTTTTTAAATCCCTTCGCAGAATAGCCTGTAGTCTGCTGGTGAGTGCTCTGGGTTTGATGGGTTTTGTAATGTAATCGTCAGCACCAACTTCAAAAGCCGCCACTTCCGAATATTCCTCAGATCTTGCTGTGAGAAAAATAATAAAGGTATTCTTGAGTTCCGGGATTTTTCTGATTTGTGAGCATGCCTCCACTCCATCCATTTCCGGCATCATGATGTCCATCAGTATTAGGTCCGGAAGAAAATCTTTTGCTTTTTCAACAGCCAATAGCCCATTGGTTGCTGTGGCTACCTGGTATCCTTCTTTTTCGAGATTGTACCTGAGCAATTCCAGGATGGGCTCTTCATCATCTACCACTAAAATTTTCTGAGATCCCGATTGAACCATGTAGACTTAATTGTCTGCCTACAAAAGTAGGCAGATTTGAACCCAATTAAAAGATACAACTCAAACTTAACAATTCCTTAACCTGGCTAGAGCGTTGGATATTGTTGCTTTAAAAATTCAATGTACTTCACGACATCACCCTTGAATTTTTTGTCCAGTTCACTTTTAAAAATTCCCTGTTTGGACTGATAGCGTCTGAAGGAGACAAAGTAGGCATTATTGGGAAGTTGTTTTGAAAAGCGTTTCGAAGGATTTCGTATAGTCGAAAGTGAAAGGGTATCCATGTTTTCAACAATTTTTCGAATGGCCATTTCTTTTTTACTTCGCTTCATTTCATCCGGATCATTTTCAATTTCCTGATATGATTTTTCTAAAGCGTTCAAACCTCGTAGCATGTGAGCAACATACTTTTTGTAGTCATGCTCTTCTTTCGAATACAATGAAAACTCATCTGATTCCAATCCATACTTATTGATAAGAAAACGATACGCTGAAGTGTCTCCGATAAACGAAGCGAGATTCTCATTAAATTCAACACTATCCTTAACAAAAAGTGTAGAGTGCACCATTTCATGAATAACCAGACTCGCCAAGTCACCTTCAGAGCGCTGAAGCATACCGCTTAATATCGGGTCATTAAACCAACCCAGGGTAGACCATCCTCCCGGATTACTAATGTTAACATCCCAACCCTCCTTCATTAATTGCTCCCTTTCTAGTAATGCTCGATCTTTTACGAAATATCCTTTATATGGAACTTCCCCAACTATTGGAAAGCTCCATGTTTTTGGTACAATCCGGAAGGGTTCACACGCGGTAATGACCCACATCAACTCCTCTCCCTTTTGATCAAACATCGTTTGGTAGTTATCCGTGTCACTCAATCCCAGGGAGTCGATGGCGAATTGCCTGATCTCGCCAACCAACCTGATTTTAGACTTTAATGAATCTGGAAATTCTGAATCGTTTAGATAGGTTTCAAGAGGTTTAGCCTGCCATACTATCTTTAACTGACCCCAGCCCTGCGAAACTCCATACCGGATGAGTGACCAATTCCAAATGACCATAATCAGGAGCAGCGAAAGAACTACAAAAAGAACTTTTCGAATCATCATCAATTAAAGTGCAAATTAAACCAGTTCAATGTTAATAATTAGTGTTTAACTACTTCCGAAAATTTAAAATGATAACCCGAGGTTTAAATGTCACGCCCGATCAGAAATTGCTTTTGGTAATCTTTGCTATAATAGTAATTTCAGGCCCTACAATTATAAATTCAATTTGTAATACTTTTTTATGAGCGACAACAAAGAAAAATTAAAAGCCCTTCAACTCACGATTGACAAACTTGAAAAAACCTATGGCAAAGGTGCTGTAATGAAGCTTAGTGATGAGAAGGTAGTTGATGTAGCTGCCATTTCAACCGGATCACTGGGTTTAGATATTGCAACCGGTATTGGAGGCATACCTCGCGGTCGTGTTACTGAAATCTATGGACCTGAGTCTTCCGGAAAGACCACCCTCACGATGCACTGCATTGCTGAAGCTCAAAAAAGAGGCGGGTTGGCTGCCTTCATTGATGCCGAGCATGCTTTTGATAAACTCTATGCTGAAAAACTGGGCATTGACACGGAGAATCTTCTAATCTCACAACCTGATAATGGCGAGCAAGCCTTAGAAATCACTGAGCATCTGATTCGTTCAGGAGCCATAGACATTATTGTAATCGACTCGGTAGCAGCACTGGTACCCAGGGGTGAGTTGGAAGGTGAGATGGGAGACAGCAAAATGGGATTGCAGGCCCGGTTAATGTCGCAGGCTTTACGTAAACTGACTGGTACGATTAGCAAGACCGGATCGGCATGCGTATTTATTAATCAGCTTCGTGAAAAATTGGAGTGATGTTTGGCAACCCTGAAACCACAACGGGTGGGAATGCGCTGAAATTCTATGCATCATTACGTCTTGATATTCGCAGAATAGGACAAATCAAAGAATCTCCTGATGATGTAACCGGAAACAGAGTTCGGGTGAAAGTAGTGAAGAACAAAGTGGCCCCTCCCTTTAAAGTAGTAGAATTCGATATCA
>JAAUQD010000040.1 GCA_012032815.1 Flammeovirgaceae bacterium | reverse complement strand
CCAGTAAACTGTTTGTGGATGCAAACAGTGAATATATTAAGGGCACTTCAAAAATCAGAGGGTTCCTTTGATGAAGCCTATCAGGAGTTTCTTCTCCGAAACGGATTTACTAGTAATGAAAAGTAATTTGGTATTTGGCATGTCTTTTGAACGGATTAACGTGGTTTCATACCGAATTTCGGCAGACTATGGTTTGAGCCAGTCTAATTAGTCAGTAGTAAGACAGATTTTTGTTATTTTTGAATTAAATCACTTTAAATAAAATGAAAAGGAGCAAAATTGTACTATTAGTTAGCTTTCTCGCAATTACTTCAATTGTTAATGGCCAGGATTATGCGTTTAAGGTTATGGCTGTTAAGGGAGTAAACGAAGTAAAATCAGGTGACACCTGGACAGCGATAAAGGCTTTTGCGGTACTTAAGTCAGGTGATGAATTGCGTATTTCAGACAATTCATACCTAGGCCTCATGCATAATAGTGGCAAACCCGTTGAATTAGTAAAGCCAGGCCCCTACAAAGTTGCTGAAATAGCAGCATCAATTTCTGGAGGTGCAAGTGTGCTTAATAAGTATACAGACTTCATTCTGAGTAGCAATTCTGCCGAGGCCAAGAAGAACAGATTGAGTGCAACTGGAGCAGTTCATCGCGGTCTGAATGATATCAAGGTCTATTTGCCGGAAAATCAATATTCAGGTATTTATAATGATGATGCTGTAATTAATTGGGAGGCTAAATCAAAAGGACCCTATATTGTTTCATTTAAAAATATGTTTGATGAGGAATTGAAGTCAGTTGAAACACCGGAAACAACGATCTCTATTAAGCTTACTGATCCTAGTTTTGCGAATGAAACTGCGGTTCTGGTTGAAGTGAAATCTAAAGCTGATTTAAAAAGTAAGTCGGAGCAACATTTGATTAAGCATCTTTCGCCTGCCGAACGTGAACGCGTTAAAGGATCTTTGCAGGAAATATCAAACGAAGTTACTGCCCCTACTGCTTTAAATAAATTTATAATGGCCGGATTCTATGAGGAGAACAAACTCTATATAGATGCCATTACCATGTATGAGCAAGCAATAAAACTTGCTCCGGATGTGCCTACATACAAGGAAGCATACGATGAATTCCTGCTTAGGAATAAGTTTAAGACACCGAATTAATTTTTAACAAGGATAGTAAAGGCCTTTCGAGAAATCGAAGGGCCTTTTTAGTTTTTGGATGAGATAATTATTCTTCTATTTTTGTTGTGCACCTAAACAAAGAATTTCATGAGCGTTTTAGTGAATAAAGATTCAAAGGTCATTGTACAAGGATTTACCGGATCGGAGGGTACTTTTCATGCCGGTCAAATGATTGAATATGGAACAAATGTGGTTGGTGGTGTTACTCCGGGAAAAGGTGGACAGGAACATTTAGGTAAGCCTGTATTTAATACCGTTAAGGAAGCCGTTGAAAAAACCGGAGCAAACGTTTCCATTATTTTCGTTCCCCCTGCCTTTGCTGCTGACTCGATTATGGAAGCTGCTGACGGTGGCATCAAAGTTATCGTGGCCATTACAGAAGGTATACCGGTAAAAGACATGATGATTGCAAAGCAATATGTTAAGGATAAACAAGCACGGTTAGTCGGTCCGAACTGTCCAGGTGTTATTACTCCGGATGAAGCCAAAGTAGGTATTATGCCGGGTTTTGTTTTTAAAAAGGGAAAGATTGGAATCGTGTCAAAATCAGGTACACTCACCTATGAAGCAGCTGACCAAATTGTAAAGGCGGGTCTGGGGGTTTCCACAGCTATTGGAATTGGCGGTGATCCAATTATCGGTACAGCAACTAAAGATGCTGTTGAATTGCTGATGAATGATCCTGAAACTGATGGGATAGTTATGATCGGTGAGATCGGAGGTAACTATGAGCCGGTTGCCGCTCGGTGGGTTAAAGAAACAGGAAACAAAAAACCTGTTGTGGGATTCATTGCCGGTCAAACTGCACCTCCGGGAAGGCGAATGGGTCATGCGGGTGCCATAATTGGTGGCGCAGAGGATACCGCAGCAGCAAAAATGAAGATATTAAAGGAATGTGGAATTCATGTCGTGGAGTCACCAGCAATGATCGGTGATACGATGGCCAAAGTCCTTAAAAAATAATTCCCTTCTCTTATAGAAGTTCATTGGCGAGGTTAGCCAGATCTGAACGCTCTCCTTTCTCTAGTGTAATGTGGGCATAAAGGTCATGATCCTTAATCCGGTCAATCAAATGAGACAATCCGTTGCTTTGTGAATCGAGATAGGGGGTATCAATCTGGAATACATCTCCCGTAAAAATTATTTTAGTGTTTTCACCGGCTCGCGTAATAATTGTTTTACCTCATGAGGTGTTAAATTTTGTGCTTCATCTACGATAAAACAAATGTTAGACAGTGACCGCCCTCGGATGTAGGCGAGTGGTGTAATGACAAGCTTTTCGTTATTCACCATCTCAACAATTTTCGAATACTCCTTATCGCTTTCGCTATACTGACTTTGAATAAATTTCAGGTTGTCCCAAAGTGGCTCCATGTATGGATTTAGTTTGGATTTAATATCCCCCGGTAAAAACCCAATATCCTTATTGCTAAGCGGAACAATCGGCCTGGCCAGATAGATTTGTCGGAAATCTTTCTTTTGTTCGAGCGCTGCAGCCAGGGCAATTAGTGTTTTTCCGGTTCCGGCCACACCTTGCATTGATACGAGTTTGATCTCTGGTTTCAATAGTGCATGAATGGCAAATGCCTGCTCAGCATTTCTTGGTTTAATCCCATAAACACCGCGTTTCTCAACGTGCTCCATCATCCCATTGGCAGAATTGAAGAATGCCAAAATACTCTTCTTCCCACTCTTCATTATATAATAATGGTTTTTCATTGGTATTTCCGAAGTCAATACTTCTTCTGGCGGACAATACCCTTTATCGTACAACAAATTAATCATGTTGGGATCAACATCTTCCAATATGGTTATACCCGTGTAAAGCGAACTGATGTTCTTTATTTTTCCTGTTGTGTAGTCCTCGGCATGAAGCCCCAGTGATTTCGCTTTAAGTCGAAGATTGATGTCTTTTGAGACCAGAATTACTTTTCGGTGCGTTTCTTCTTTTTGAAGCTGAAGTGCTGCGTTAAGGATTCGATGATCAGCTTTGTCTTCATTAAAGACCTTATTGGCATCAACTACACTATTCGTATCCATTAACACCTTGAACTGCCCTTTGCTTTGACCATTTAATGAATTCCAGTTGTGCAGCATCTGGCCATTGGCCAGCTTGTCAATCAGGCGAATGAATTCCCGGGCTTCAAAGTTTTTAGTGTCATTCCCCTTTTTAAAATTGTCAAGCTCTTCAAGTACTGTAATTGGTATACCAATATCGTGCTCATCGAAATTCAGAATTGAGTTGTGCTCATAAATGATGACGGAGGTGTCGAGAACAAATACTTTGTTATCTCGTTTAGCTTTGGACATAGCTTAAAAAATGTTTCAAATCGACAAAAAAATTACCGCCAAAGACACGCCCCTGACCTCAATTTAAAAGAGTGGAAAGGGATAGTTCGTGTTTTACGCGGTATCAATTCAAGGCTAAGCTAATAAACGAACTTAAATAAAAACAGAACTATTCAATGAATTTTAAGTTCATAAACTACGGAACCCTTGAATAGATATCCCCACGTTCGGTAGGCGTGACTTTCAGAACATTGGCCAATACCAGCAGAATTAGTTTTCGGGATACACTAAATCTTCCCAATCCCGATATTTTTTGAAATTCGTTTAAGGTAATGTATGGGTGATCCTCCAGATATTGCATCAGGAGTGTCTCGAATTCTCCCCACGAAAAGCGGATATCTTTTCTTGACTTTTCCCTTCGCAAAATTTCTTTCATTTCACGACTTGCCTTGACCGTCATATCGTCCGATCGAACAAAAGTCGTCTTTTTTTCACCCTGCAACAGAAAATGAGGCCGCTTGTTACTTTTCTCAATCGTCAATATAAGAACAGATTTCTTTTCTGATATCTTGATTGATGTAGTGGTAAAGTCCAAAGCTGGTTTGCAATGAGCTTTCACCAGGGTGTCAATCTGGTAGATATCTTCTTCAGGATATTTTATACCCACCAGGCTCCGGTCATCATCTACGCCAATCATAACGTGTCCACCTTTTGTGTTTGCCAATGCTATCATTTCGCTTATAACCGAGAGAGGATCCGAAATTTTGCGCTTAAATTCTGTATGAATCCCTTCACCCACTGCTATCACTTTTTTAAGATCAATAAGTGTACGGATTTCCCGAAATCCCATTGTAAAAGGAATCTTTAGTTCAAACCACTGCGTGCTTCGCCTTCGTTTAGTTCATCTTCTTCTGGTAAACTAAACATGCTGCTCATTAAGTCCTTGAACTGAATGCCTTCAGTGAGGGATTGTTTACTCAGCATACTGTACTCGGCAAGTCCATGAAGTGCGAATTCCATTAAGAAAATTTGAGTCGGTGGATTCTCTCCTGCAGCATATTGTTTTATCAGATCATGCAAACCAGGAATATTCTTTAATGTCTTTTCATATTCCTTACTGGTCATGAGGTGCAGCACATCTACTTTATTACCCGTTCCAAACCAGTCCGTTATTTTCCGGTACGGACTTCTCTCTTTTTGCTTTCGGGTCTTTTCTGGATCGGGAAAAAATTGAGGAAGAGGTTTCGAATAGCCTTGCCAACAAGATTTTGAGCAACAATCATAGGTCCCTCCTGTTCGCCTTCATAGACTAATTCGACCTTGCCGGTAATTGCAGGAATAATACCTACAAAATCTGAAACCCTTACCGTAGTTTCTTTTTCATTAGTGAGCAGTGCTCTTCGTTCTGCTGATGCTACAAGGTTTTCATAAGCTGAAATTGTAAGCCGTGCTGAAACTCCACTCTTTGGATCAATAAATTCGCTTTTGCGGGCCTCAATAGCTACTTGTTCAATCAATATTGCAGCGAGATCCAGGACTTGAACGATCTTTTTTTGGTCACCATGAATTTGAGCTTCCTGCTGAGTTATTTTTCTGCCGATTTCAATAGTCTTTGGGTAGTGAGTTATAATTTGACTATCAATTCGATCTTTGAGCGGGGTAACTATACTCCCTCGGTTCGTGTAATCTTCAGGGTTTGCAGTAAACACAAACTGGATATCTAAAGGCAATCGAAGTTTAAACCCACGAATCTGGATGTCTCCCTCCTGAAGAATGTTGAACAATGCCACCTGTATTCGGGCTTGCAAATCGGGTAGCTCATTGATTACAAATATACATCTGTGCGAACGGGGAATTAGTCCGAAGTGGATTACCCGTTCATCCGAATAGGGCAGCATAAGAGATGCCGCTTTTATCGGGTCTGCATCCCCAATTAAATCAGCAATAGAAACATCGGGTGTTGCCAATTTTTCTGTAAATCGTTCAGACCGATGAATCCATGTAACTGGTGTCTCATCACCAAGTTCATTAATCTTATCAATTCCAAATCTTGAAATGGGATTGAGAGGATCGTCATTTAGTTCTGATCCTTCAATTACCGGTATAAATTCATCAAGAAGATTAATCATTAGTCTTGCCAACCTTGTTTTGGCCTGTCCGCGAAGTCCAAGCAAATTGATATCATGTCCGGCAAGGATGGCGCGCTCTATATCCGGAATAACTGTTTCTTCATAACCCCAGATTCCTTCAAAGACATTTTTCTTTTCTTTTAATTTTGCAATCAGGTTTTCCCTCAACTCTACTTTAATCAGTCTCGATTGATATCCTGACGCCTTTAGCTGCCCTACGTTTTTTATTTTTGACTATCCATTTATATATTTTTTCTCCTGTTCTTTTTAAAATCCTCAAAAACGAGATTTCCTAATCCTTGCAAGCTGCTGTAATAGGCATTCCCGCTATTGGCCTGAGTAAATTCTCTAACAAAAGCTTTTAAATAGGGGTCTGTGGCTATCATAAATGTGGTTACAGGAATCTTAATTTTCTTTAACTGCCGGGCCAGGTTCAGCGTTTGATTTAAAATTTTAGGATCCAAACCAAAGCTGTTTTTGTAATACCGGATACCCTGTTTGATGCAGGTAGGCTTACCATCCGTGATCATAAATATTTGCTTGTTCTGATTTTTCTTTTTCCGAAGGATATCCATAGCCAGTTCAAGGCCGGCAACGGTATTGGTATGAAATGGACCTACTTGCAGGTACGGCAAATCTTTCAATTCAATAGGCCAGGCATCATCTCCAAAAACGATTACATCAAGTGTGTCTTTCGGATATTTTCGTTTAATCAACTCTGCCAATGCCATCCCCACTTTTTTAGCGGGTGTAATGCGGTCTTCTCCATACAAAATCATGGAGTGTGAAACATCAATCATGAGCACGGTGCTTGTTTGAGTTTTAAACTCCGTTTCTACTACTTCAAGATCCTCTTCAGTTAATGTAAAATTTTTAAAGCCATGATTTATCTGCGCATTACGAATGGAATCGGTCATTGCAATTTGTTCCGGACTATCACCAAACATATATGGTCTTCGGTCGGAAGTTTGCTCATCACCCTGCCCGGTGTGAAATGTCTTATGCTCCCCACGCTTGGATTTTTTCAATTTTCCGAAGATTTCGTCCAATGCCGATTGACGAATTTTTTGTTCGCCCTTGGCATGTAGCTTTAACTCACCACTTCCCGGATCTTCATTGATATATCCGTTTTTTTCAAATCTTCTATAAAATCCCCCATTCCATAATTTGGAGTAGTCAATTTATATTGCCGATCTACATCGGTCATCCATTGGAGAGCTTCACTGACATTGCCAGAAGTTATAAGCACCAGTTGAAGAAAAACAGATAGTAACCTTTCAAAATCACTTTGAATCTTGCTTTTCGGTACTATGTATTTTGAAAATCGGTGTCCGAGCATGAGAGATTAGTTCATTCTACCAATAACACAAAGAGTAACATTTCAGTTACGTAAAGATGGTATTTTCAATATAAGGAACAATCGGCATATAAATTGCGTTAGACTATAACGAATAATAAAATTTATTATGAGAAAGATAAGTGCCCTTATTGTTGCCGTTTTGATTGTGGTTTTAACATCATGCTCATCCTATTCATGCCCTACCTATGCCAAGGCAGAACAGCCAAAATCTTCAACTGTTAATCCTATTTAAATAAAACGGTTGTTAGAAGTAGCTGGAAGGCTACTCGTACTTAATCCTGCTATTTAAGCATAGTGCCATAGATATAATCCCATAGCGGTGATGACACACCGAATACCCGCTCATTATCCTTATAATGATGAACGCTATGGTTTACCCAAAAGAATTTAAAGAAATTCTTGGGAGGCGCGTACGCATGTACAATGTAGTGAATGAACAGGTAGAACGCATAGCCGCATAAGATGCCTGGTAAGAATGCAAAAACTAAGTCTCCCATTATTAGTTTAAAAAATAACAATAGTATTGTTGAGATGGTAATGCTCAACAAAGGAGGCATAGCCAATCGGTCCTTATCCTTTGGAAATTCATGATGAATGCCATGCATGGTATATTGAATCTTCTCCCGGATTTTGGTAATGGGTTTCATATGGAAAATGTACCGGTGCACATTGTATTCAATCCATGTCAAGGTTAGAAAACCGGCTAAGAAAAGAAGAATAGTCAGCCCAACCGACAAGGTGGTATTCGTGGCACTCCAATACAATAGACCAATCGCGTAAATAATAAATAAAGAAATAGGCACCGCGATATGAGTTCGGGTAAGCCGTTCTAAAATGGGGTTTTTAAATAAAGCTTTTGTTCCTTTATTTTTTACTTCTACTGCCATAAAAATTCCATTTGGAACACAAAACTAATTCAATTTGTAATTTAGAAAAAATGATTTTTCTCAGATTTCTACCTCTTGACTGGTTTTCTTAATGACTTTTCGATAGTAGTTTTCATACAGGGGTAGTATCTGCGTGATATCAAATTCCTTTGCCCTCAACAGTGCTCGTTTTTTAAATTCCGGAAGATTATTTTTGTCTAAAACGAATAGTGACTTTCGGGTCATGTCTTCCACATCCCCCACTTCACTCAAAAAACCTGTTTTTCCCTGAAGGTTTAATTCCGGCAATCCCCCGGCATTGGATGAAATAACAGGCACTTCACAGGCCATAGCTTCGAGGGCTGCCAGCCCAAAGCTCTCTTTTTCTGATGGTAACAAAAACAGGTCGGCAACCGACAACACTTCTTCAATGGCTTCTAACTTGCCCAGGAATCTAATATCATCACAGATGTCCAGTGTACGACACAGTTCTTCTGCTTCAGTTCTTTCTGGGCCGTCACCAATCATTAGCAGTTTAGAGGGGATTTCCTTTCGGATGTTATGGAAGATATGGATCACATCCATAATTCGTTTTACTTTTCTGAAATTTGAAATATGGACGATGAGGGATTCATCCTCCGGACAGATCGCTTTTTTAAAATGATCTTTTTTCTGCTTTTTAAACTTTTGCAAGTCAATGAAATTAGGAATCACTTCGATTTCGGAAGTGATGTCAAAATGTTCATAGGTTTCTCTCTTTAAGTCCTCGGATACAGCGGTAACTCCATCGGATTTATTAATGCTAAAAGTGACTACGGGTTCATAGGAGTGATCTTTACCCACGAGGGTAATGTCAGTTCCATGCAGCGTTGTGATTACCGGAATTCGAATGCCTTTGGTTTCAAGAATTTGCTTTGCCATATACGCTGCCGATGCGTGCGGAATTGCGTAATGAACATGTAATAGATCAAGCTTTTCATTGGTAACGACACTTACCATCTTGCTGGCTAGTGCCAATTCGTAGGGGGGGTATTCAAAGAGCGGATAGGTTCTAAAATCAACTTCGTGGTAAAACAAGTTTTCATTTAAAAAGTCAAGGCGGCTGGGTTGAGAATAGGTAATAAAGTGAATTTCATTTCCCTGTGTAGCGAGTGCTTTGCCTAATTCAGTAGCCACTACACCGCTACCACCAAAGGTGGGGTAGCATACTATTCCAATTTTGAGTTTTTCCAATTCTGTATTTAATTTAATGTGTAAACTTAATTCAGACCTAATTAGTTTCGAAAGCTTGCTGCTTTATAGTATAAAGAGAATAACTGAAAATTGATTTATAGACGACTTCCTGAATTCGTGGCCTTATATTTAAGGTGAGAAGTTTCGTATTGTTCATATCGGGGTACACCCGGTTTGAAAGAAAGACAAAAACCAAATCAAATTCAGGATCCACCCAAATGCTTGTTCCGGTAAATCCGGTATGCCCAAACGTCTTCGATGATGCATAAAGTGTGGTAGGTCCGCTCCAGTCGCTGACGGTTGGCTTATCCCACCCCAGGCCTCTTCGGCTGGGTTCGTAAATCTTGGATGTAAAGAGGGAAATAGTTTCCGGCTTGAAAAACTGAATCCCTCCATAATTCCCTTGTTGCAACCACAATTGTCCCAACTTGGCCAGGTCGGTGGCATTGCTAAACAAACCTGCATGACCAGCGACTCCACCATGCATGGCTGCTCCCTGATCGTGCACGTAGCCTGTCAGTAGCGAACGCCTGAATGTTCTGTCATCCTCAGTAGGGGCTACCTGGTCATATTTAAACTTTGAGAGGGGTAAGTATCCGGTGGTCGAAGCGCCCAGCGGTTCGTAAAGATTCTGCGCAAGAAAATCTTCCATGGGTTGATTCAACATTTTTTCAGCAAGGTGTTGCAGAATATAAAATCCCATGTCACTATACCGATAATCAAAGGGAGTGCGGTCGGTTTTGGTTCTTACCCGAGAATTGATGATCCACTGCCATAGACTGTCCTTCATAGTTTTCCGAGCAAAAAGATTCTCTGATACCGGGAATGGATATTCCGGATCTTGCGAAGAACTATAGTATTCGCTCATGAAAGAGCTGTCCGTAATGGTTTGCGTCCAAAATGGAAGAAATGGCCAGAGTCCTGCCTGGTGGGTCAGAATGTCATAGATTGTCATTTCCTCTTTATTTGTATTCTTTAATTCCGGAAGGTAGACTGAAATTTTTTTATGGATATCGATCAAGCCCCAGTCATGCATAAACATTACGGTCTGCAGCGTAGCGGATACCTTAGTAATGGAAGCTAAATCGTAAATGGTTTGGTCTGACACGCTCTGTTGGTTGTCATAGGTATACCAACCAAAAGACTGATCATAGACAACTTTACCTTTTCTGGCTACAAGCACATGACAGCCCGGAGTAGCACCTGAATCTATGGCTTCGCGGGCAATTGCTCGGATTTGCTCCAGTGTATGACTATCCATACCAACATCCTCCGGTAGTGAATAACCAAGTCGATTCATTGAGTTTGAAGTTACCCCCATTCCTTCGCTACTGTTTTCTGAAACTGTGAATGGAAATATCCCTTTAGCCGGCAATCCACCAAAAATAATTTGCGCAGCAGCTCGCTGGATCTGCTCGTCTATCGAATACCCAATAATGATGGTTGGGAAGTCTTCAATATTTTTCAGATCCAGTGGATTGGAGAACAGACACATCGCGGTTTTTTGTTGTACTTCAGGCTGAAGAAAGAAACTAACTATTTCTTCATGAAATGTGGAGGCCATAGGATACATACCGATGACGATTACATCATTTGCTTTAATTTTTTGAAACAGCCCAATGGTATCCTGATAGGATTGGATGCTGATTCTTTCGAATTGAACGTATTTATCCAGATACTTATTCAACTCATTTTGCTGACTTCCTCCAACGGAAACGAACAGGAATTTTCTGTTGTCAAGAATTTGGATGGGCAAAAGCTGCACATCATTCTTCAGCAGGGTAGCTGCACTTTCCCCAATTCGCTGTTGCAGTAGCTTTGCTTCTGGCGTTGTTAATTTTCTATAGAGATTATCTGTATTTGATGGTTTGTAGTTAGCCAATCCGGCATCGTACTTGGAGGATAGAATTCTTCCAACTGATTCATCAAGCATTCGCATTAGATTTTTATTCTTTTTTACCGCCTTAATTATTTTTCGTGTAGCAGCTCCGGGCTGTTCCGGATCAATTAAAAAATCATTCCCCAACTCAAATGCTAATTTTCCTGCTTCACCGGGACGGGGCTTTTTAGTGTATGCACGTAAATAGGGAACTTCCGTGAATGTAAGGCCATTAAAATTTAGTTTGGTGCGTATCACATCACTTATGAATAAAGTTGAAAGTGCGGGCGGCAGTGTTTGCTTTTTATCGGCAGAGGAAAAATGTAAATAGCTGGTGTGTACACCTTTTATTCCGTGTTGTATTAGTTGTTCATATGGAAAGGATTCTACCGTATCGAGCCGGTGAAAAGTGTAGGATTCAATTTGATTTTGATCGTCCTTTGTTTGAATGGTTACGGGGTCAGAAAAATGATTGGCAACAGCAATTATATTTTGATCTTGAAGGCCACGCATGAGACTAGTTGCTTTCGTGGCCACTCGCTTTTTGTTGTCAGAATAATAATTGAGCAAGCGTTCTCTTTCCATATGGATATCTGCATGAGGCGCAAAATTTATGTGTATTCCCAACAGATTCATTTGTTTGCCTATGGCCGAACCGATTTCATAGATCAGCGAATCATTCGCAGTGCGCCTAACAAAATGGGTGAACTAAAAATCATCGCGCTGTCAAGCGATTGCCCAAGACCCCACTCAGCATCAATGGCCGCCAGCACCGGAACTTTTGAAACTTTCTGAATTCTATTTATTAGTTGAGCCGTAAATTGTGGGCCACCACCTTTGATATAGATGCCACCGGCCTTACTTTCTTTCACACGGGAGACAAACGAGGAAATCTTTTCTTCATCAAATTCACCAGTAAAGGGAATCATAAATAACTGACCAATTTTCTCCTGGAGATTCATCTCCCGTAAAACACTGTCCACCCAGACTGTTTTTGAATCCTGACAAACTGCAAATTCAAAGCTGGTTATAAGTAAAAGAAGGAATAAAACTTTTTTACCCATAGTGCCGTTAGGTTTTGTAATTGAATTCTAATCCAACCATTTTTGCGAAAACGTTATCTTGTTCATCCCGGTATGGGTGTTTATGCAAATTTAGGCAAACTGATCAGTCATGAAATTTTTCTCTCTTTTTACTAAAACTCCTGTTCATCAACGATTTCAATACAACCCGAGGTATTTTGATCCAAAGAAGGAAGAGATGAAAGAGCGGGAAGAGAGAATAATGCGGGAATTGTCTACGGATGTGGATGCCGACCCGGGGATTTCAGATCACGGCTTGCTCATTCCTTTCAGGCAGCCCGTAAGCGATCCAAACCGTCCAGTGGGAGCAAAGGTTCAAATTTACTTCGATTTGGAGTTCTTTTATATCTGGTTATTCTGATCATGGCTTTTCTAACCTGGGGAAAAGTAGTTATATATAGTCTTCTGCTTTTTGTCCCCTTTTATTTTTATTTGAAATTCAAAAAGAAATAATTTCTTACTTAATGCCTGATATAATTCAACTTCTTCCAGATTCGATTGCCAACCAGATTGCAGCAGGCGAAGTAGTGCAACGTCCGGCATCGGCCGTAAAGGAGTTGATGGAAAACTCGGTAGATTCAGGGGCTACTAAAATTACTGTGGTTGTTAAGGAGGCGGGAAAAACTCACATTCAGGTTATTGACAATGGATCAGGCATGTCGGAAACGGATGCGCGCCTGAGTTTTGAACGACATGCTACATCCAAGATCCGATCTGCCGAAGATCTGTTCACCATAAAGACAATGGGATTTCGAGGGGAAGCATTGGCCTCGCTTGCTGCCGTATCACAGTTGGAAATGAAAACTCGTCAGGCACCGGATGAACTTGGAACCATTCTTCAAATTGAAGGATCGGAAGTAATGACTCAGGACGCTGTTGTTTGTGACAAAGGCACTAATATCAGTATCAAGAATCTTTTTTATAATATACCTGCACGCAGGAATTTTTTAAAATCGAATCCGGTTGAGCTCAAACACGTTTATGATGAGTTTAACCGGGTTGCATTGGCCCATCCCGATGTGGCCATGACATTCATTCAGGGTGATGAAACGATTCATGACTTACCTCAATCCAAACTATCACAACGCATTGTAGGATTGTTTGGAAAAAATTATCAGGAACAACTGGCTTCTTGTAATGAAGAGATCAGTGGAATAAAAGTAACGGGATATGTCGGGCGCCCTGAAGCAGCACGAAAGACTCGCGGTGACCAGTTCCTATTTGTTAATAAACGGTACATCAGAAGTAACTACCTCAACCACGCCATCACCAATGCATTTGAGGGACTATTGCAAGATGGTACTTTTCCTTTTTACGTGCTTTTTATAGAAATCGACCCCAGGCATGTTGATGTAAACGTACATCCTACCAAAACAGAAATTAAGTTTGTAGATGAACGAGCCGTTTATGTGGTTGTGAGGGCATCAGTGAGGCAAGCGTTGGCAACACATAATTTAAGTCCGGCCCTTGACTTTGATGCGGATGTGAACCTGATGGAAAAATTGCAGAAACAAAGTACAGCAGCTAATATCTATTTTGATGAACAATTAACATCCGGGCTGAAGCGATCAACACTTGATAATTGGGAAAAATTGTTTGAGGCCGATCCGGATTCACAGCTTTTAAAACAATTATCACCCGAAAGTCTGACCACGTTGCATTTCGAAAGTGATGCCAATAACGAATCCATCAGTTCACAACCAATACATCAACCAATCCTCCAATTTCAGAATAAGTATTTGATACGAATTGTGCGCAATGGCATAATGATAATCAATCAACAACATGCTCATGAGCGCGTACTTTATGAAAAGTACCTGAAAAATCTTAGCGGATCAGGTGGGAGTAGTCAGCAATCATTGTTCCCCGCTGTACTTGATCTTACGTCATCAGACTACGCCTTGATCACCGAAATGAAAAAAGATCTTTTCTCACTGGGATTTCAGTTTGAGGAGTTTGGAAAGAATTCATTGTTAATAACGGGGTTACCAGCTGATTCAAGAAATGACGATCAGGAATTGCTGGAAGGTTTGTTAGAACAATTCAAGCATCATCAAAATGAGCTTAACCTGCCGATCCATGAAAACCTGGCCAGAGCGTTAGCAACAAAAGCTTGTATAAAACTGGGTCAGGTTTTGCAGACTGAGGAACGAAGTGCATTGATTGAAGGGTTGTTTGCCTGCTCTAATCCAAACTATTCGCCAAAGGGAAGCCCAACATTTTATATTTTTGACGCCTCTAAAATTGAAAAGCACCTGGGGTCTGCCTGATCGGAATATCGCATAACTATGTTTAGAATAACGCCCGTTGTCCGCAATCTACTTATCATCAATGTAGTGGTCTATTTAGCTCAGCAGTTTCTGCCAGTCTATCTGACCAACTGCAACGAGTATCAATATTTCCCAGGCTTATCAGGTATTTTATCATTATGGCCGATTGGCACCTGTGCCTTTGCGCCCTATCAATTTTTAAGTTACATGTTTGCCCACGGAGGGCTGGGTCATATCTTTTTCAACATGTTTGCTCTTGTTTCTTTTGCACCCATTCTGGAAAACTATTGGGGAGATAAAAAAGTTTTTGATTTTTTATCTGGCAACAGGAATTGGTGCCGGAATAATTTATGCCGTTGTAAATTTCTTTATCCCGGGCTCAGGAGGTGTAATGCTGGGTGCATCCGGAGCCATCTATGGAATACTAATGGCATTCGGGATGGTATTTCCAAATATGGAAATCATGTTGTTGATCCCTCCAATTCCAATAAAAGCCAAATATCTGGTGTTCTTAATTGGGTTTTTAACCTATGCGATGGACAGGAGTGGATCAGTGGCACATCTTGCTCATTTTGGGGGAGCACTCATTGCTTTTATTTTGATTACCTTTTGGAGAAGTCAGGGTCAAAACCGAGGATGGTAGCCTCACAACATTAGATACATGTTTGAAGATTTTAAAAATGCTTTTCAACGCCCCAACAACGCACATGCCCAGTTGATCCTGGTGAATGTGGGCATTTTTCTGGTGCTTGCCGTCTTTTACGTCTTCTCTAAAATTTTCGGGGCTGAAGGACTTTTTGAGATCGTTTACGATCAGTTTACTATTCCCCCGGTTATTACCGAATTCTTAAAACGTCCTTGGACCCTGATCACCTATGCTTTTGCTCACAGCATGGGCGATATTTTCCATATTCTTTTTAACATGCTGGTGTTGTACTGGTTTGGCAGGGTGTTTATTGAATATTTAGGAAGTGACAAATTAATTGCGCTTTACATGTTGGGTGCGCTTGCGGGAGCTGTTCTTTACTTATTGTTTTTTAATACTGTTCCTTTTTTTATTGAACGGTCTCAGTTTTCAGGAATGGTGGGAGCTTCTGCTGCTGTGTATGCCATTGTAGTTGGTACTGCAACGTTAATGCCTAATTATACTTTTTATCTTTTGTTCTTCGGGCCGGTGCGCATCAAGTACATCGCAGGATTTTATATCGTCATTTCTTTTTTAGGATCTGTAGGAGGAAATGCCGGTGGCAACATCGCCCATCTGGGAGGTGCGCTGATGGGATTTGTATACATCAAGCAACTTCAGGCCGGTATAAATTGGGGCTCATGGATTACTTCCACCTTGGATTGGATTAAAAGCATGGGAGAGTCAAAACCAAAAGTAAAAGTTTCCTATCGCAAAGACTCCACGCGCAGCACTCAGCCCAGAGAGTTTAAAGCAAGTCAGACAGAGATTGATGCCATTTTAGACAAGATATCTGAAAAGGGATACGAAAGCCTGACTAAAGATGAAAAGGAAAAACTTTTCAATGCCAGTAAAAAATAATTTAGCTAATAAGTGTAGCAATCAGGAAGGCGGCTGCTGCGGCCAGCGCTCCCACTAAGGTAACTCGAAGCGCTCCTTTAAATAGCGGTTGTCCCGTTAGTTTACTTTTAATTATTCCAAAGACAATAAGAGCGAGTAATGTTATCGCTGAAGAATAATACAAACCTTCCATTGATGAGTCAGTGAAGAAATATGCGCTTAATGGAACAAATCCTCCCAGTACATAGCTCAAACCAATTACCAAAGCACTCTGTCTTGCCCGGTTTGGATCTGGTTTTTCTAATCCCAATTCAAACCGCATCATGAAGTCAACCCACTTGTCGGGACGTTTAGACATTTCACGGGCTACTTTTTCCTGTAGTTCATCACTTATGCCGTATTCAGCAAAAATCTCTTTGGTTTCCTGAATCTCTACTTCATGAAGATTCTCAATCTCATCATACTCCCGTTTTTCTTCTGTGGCGTAATGTTCAATTTGCGTTCGACCAGCCAGGTATCCACCCAAGCCCATTGCAATTGATCCGGCAGCAATCTCGGCCAGGCCTGCCGTAACAATTATTCCGGTAGATTCCACCGCTCCAGTAAGCCCGGCAGCCAATGCGAAGGGTACGGTAAGGCCATCGGACATACCAATGACGAAGTCACGTACGACTTCAGAACTTTGAAAATGTTTTTCTTCACTGGGATGATTATCTTTTGTTTTCATTATGATCGATTGGCCAGCTGCCCGCAAGCGGCATCAATGTCTTTACCCCGGCTCTTTCTGATTCTTGTAGTAATGCCATGTTTTTCGAGCACATCTTTGTACATATCGAGGACTTCTTCTTCAGCTTGCTGAAAATTTTCATCTCCGATAGCGTTGTATTCTATCAGGTTTACTTTTGACGGAACTTTCTTACAGAATTCGAGAAGGGCTTCCGCATCTGTGCGTGTGTCATTGATGCCTTTCCAAACCACATACTCATAAGTAACTTTCTTTTTGGTTTTGGAATACCAATACTCCAGGGCTTCGGACAACTCTTCCAAAGAATTTTTTTCGTTAATAGGCATTAAGGAACTGCGAGTTTTATTGATCGCTGAATGAAGTGATACAGCGAGGTTAAACTTTACCTTGTCATCCGCGAGCTTTTTTATCATCTTGGATAATCCAACCGTGGAAAGCGTTATGCGCCTGGCGGCCATATTCAGCCCCTTATGAGAAGTGATTTTATCAATGGCTTCAATAACATTGGAATAGTTTAGCAATGGCTCACCCATCCCCATAAAAACAATATTGGTTAATGGTCTTCCATATATAAGATCGCACTGTTCTTTTATAGCTACTACCTGGTCATAAATCTCATCTGGATTTAGATTGCGCATCCGCTTAAGTCTGGCGGTCGCACAAAATGTACAATCCAGACTGCACCCCACCTGTGAAGAAACACAGGCTGTCATTCTTTTTTCGTTAGGAATCAAAACTGATTCTACAATAAGGCCATCATGAAGCTTGACGGCATTTTTTATAGTACCATCAACGCTGCGCTGCATTTTATCAACATGAATATGATTAATAACAAAATGCTCCTTCAGCATTCCACGCGTTTCCACCGAGAGATTTGTCATCTGTTCAAAATCCTTACTTGATTTTTTCCAGAGCCACTCATAGACCTGTTGTGCCCGGTACGCTTTGTCACCATTTTCAATAAAAAATGACTTGAGTGCCTCCAGGTCAAGTTTTCGGATATCACGTTTTTCAGCAACGTCTTTCATGAAGTACAAAGGTAAAGAAATGTTGTGTTCGCTGATGGCGTTTTGTTGTCTGTGTAGTAGTTTCGTTGAATGACGTCAATAAGAAAAATAGTATCTGCTATTAATGGTTTAAGCGTTTTCGGTGTAGTTGCTCTGCTTTGTTTTTCGTGCGATAAGAATCGTGGTTCAGGTAATTTAATCGAGGAATTAATGAAGAAAGAGCCGGAGAAATTTCAGTTTATCCTGGACAATAAAGATAAACTCGAGGTTCAGGTTATCTATACCCAGATCGAGCGTGATGCGAACAATGCACCAACATTTATCTCCCATTACTTCAACGTTGATTCATCCAGGTATTTTTATCCCGCATCAACAGTAAAATTGCCCATCTTGTTAGTGGCATTGGAAAAACTTAACGCTTTAAATATTTCCGGATTGGATATGCACACGCCTATGTTTAACGATAGTGTTTATTCCGGTCAGCTTTCAGTCGTTAAAGACTCAACTTCAGAGAATGGTCTTCCATCAATCGCTCATTATGGAAAGAAGATATTGATTGTAAGTGACAATGATGCTTCAAACCGGTTGTATGAATTTGTCGGACAAAAAGAGGTTAATGAAGTGCTGAACAGAAAGGGATATGGGTTACGGATATTACATCGGCTTGAACGATTTTTGACCCCCGATCAGAACAGGCATACCGAGATGGTGCGATTTGTCAGAGACAATAAGATGGTATACGAACAGTCCATGCTCGTTAATGAGGATTCTATTATTGTTGACAAGGATATATTGAAAGGGAAGGCGCATTATCAGAATGGGGAGTTGGTTCAAGGCCCGCTCAATTTTACCTATAAGAATTTTTATTCGTTGGTTGATCAACAATATTTGCTTCGGTCATTGTTATTTCCTGAAAGCGTGGAGGAGCGATATCGATTTGATTTGACTTCATCCGATCGCGCGTTTGTTTTACAGTACATGTCGCAGTTTCCAGGCGAAACGAGCTTTCCTAACTATGGAAGCGACAAAAAATACTATGACGCGTATTGTAAGTTTTTAATGTACGGAGAAGATAAAGAGTCTATCCCCCCAACTATTCGCATTTTTAATAAAGTTGGTGATGCCTATGGTTACTTAATTGATAATGCCTACATAGTTGATTTTGAAAATAAAATAGAATTCATGTTGTCCGCAGTAATTTTTTCTAATGAGGATGGAGTATTCGATGGGCAGTATAGTTATAGTGAGATCGGCTTCCCATTCATGAAAAATATAGGGCAATTGATTTACAAATATGAAAGGGATCGTAAAAGAAGCTTTGCTCCCGATCTTTCGGAGTTTCAATTGACCTATGATAAAAAGCGGTTTTGAAAACTGCTCTCATTAGACGTATTTTTCCGGCCTAAAAAAATTAGTTCATGGAGAAGAAGAATGCCATTGTCATTACAGAGGGATTTTTGGATACAAACAGTGCTAAAACAGCCCATGGTCTCATTCGGGGTACAGAGCGGTTTACGATAGTTGGAATAATTGATTCTAAACATGCCGGGAAAGATGCGGGTGAGGTGCTTGATGGGAAAAATCGAAACATTATGGTTTACTCCTCTATTAGTCAGTTTTTAAAGGAGAGTAAAACACAGGCTTCCCTTTGCATAATTGGCGTGGCCACTAAAGGTGGAGTAATTCCGGCATCTCTGCGCGCCATGCTCAAAGAAGCCTTGGAGAGCGGTTTAGGATTGGTTAATGGGCTTCATGAGTTCATTTCGGATATTCCTGAATTGGCAGAAATTGCCAGGCAAAAAGGACTTGAAGTAATTGACGTACGAAAGCCAAAAAAATTTAAAGACTTGCATTTTTGGAATGGTACAATAAAAAATGTGCACTGTCCAAAGATCGCTGTTCTTGGAACGGATTGCGCACTAGGCAAGCGCACCACCACACGTTTCCTGGTACAGGCAATGAACAAAGCGGGATTTCATGCGGAGATGATTTATACCGGCCAAACAGGTTGGATGCAAGGCGCTAAGTATGGTTTTGTTTTTGATTCCACATTGAATGATTTTATCAGCGGAGAAATGGAAGCGGCCATTGTGCGCTGCTGGGAAGAGGCAAAGCCTGATATTATATTTATTGAAGGACAAAGTGCATTGCGAAATCCAAGCGGACCAGCCGGTGCTGAATGGATTGTGAGTGCTGATGCGAATGCTGTAGTGCTGCAGCATAATCCGGCACGAAAACAGTATAAGGATATGGAATTCTATCCCGCCTATTTGCCCGATCCGAAAGATGAAATTGAGCTGATAAAAATTTATGGAGCACCAACCATAGCACTGACTATCAATACCGCAAAAATGCAGGTAAAAGATGCTCGCGACTATGCGACACAATATGAAAAAGAACTGGGCATACCCACCATCCTGCCACTGGAAGATGGTGTTGACCGACTGGTGCCCATATTTAAAGACATGATAGAGAAGTCAATTGCTCAGGTTTAACAATAGTATATGCCGAAGATAAAAAAACTTGAAATTTGGGTAGCTGATTTAGAGAACCTGAAACCATACACCATTGCGTTCAAAACAGTAGATGTCGTTCGAAATGCGTTTGTGGAAATTACGTTGGACAACGGAATAACCGGCATAGGATCAGGAAACCCAAGTGAATATGTAGTGGGTGAAAACCTCGACCAGTGCATGACAGCACTGGAAGAAAAGAATATTGAATTCCTGATCGGAAAAGAAATTCTTGAGTTGAATCAATTAACCTATGAAGTGTGGCAAAAATTTCCAAAGAACCCAGCAGCTCGGGCTGCTTTGGATATTGCTCTGTATGATGCGCTGACAAAACATCTCGGCATACCCCTCGTCAGGTTTCTTGGACAAAAAATAAAATCGTTGCCCACCAGCAACACCATTGGTATTAAGAATGTTGAAGAGACCCTAAAAGAGGCAGCGGACTACAAATCGAAAGGATTTAAAATTCTGAAAGTGAAATTGGGGAAAGACCTGGAAGAAGATGTTGAGCGAATGGTGAAGTTACGTGAGAAGTTTAAAAAAGAATTCGTTATTCGGATAGACGCTAACCAGGGTTATTCCGTGCAGCAAACCATTGATTTTTATAACCGGACAAAAGCACTGGATATTGAACTCATCGAACAACCGTTGCCGGCAAAGGCCATAGATGAAATGAGATCCTTGCCGGAAGAAGTAAAGGCTGTTATCGCTGCTGATGAATCACTTATTTCACCGGTGGATGCCGTTAATCTCCTTACCCCCACTCGGGCAGCGGGCATCTTTAATATTAAGCTGATGAAGTGCGGAGGTATAAGTCAGGGTCTTAAAATTGCTGACGTGGCAATGCATGCTAATGTTGATCTGTTCTGGGGCTGTAATGATGAAGGAATTACCAGCATAACGGCAGCACTTCATGCCGCGTTTGCCTGCTCCAAAACAAAATATATCGATTTGGACGGTAGCCTCGACTTAGGTAGGGATGAAGTTAGTGGTGGATTTATTTTAAAGGATGGTGTCATGTATTGTTCAGAAAAACCAGGATTAGGAGTTGAAAGGATTTAACCTTTCCCATGCGATATGTCGTAATTATAATATTGAGTTTTGGATTTTTTGTCATGGACAAAAAATCGAGTCTGATATTAACCAAACCAAGAATCCAGAAGACATATCTGTACTGTTTTTCTTTGCCACGGATTGCCCGATCACTCAAAAGTACATGAGCAGAGTAAAAGAAATAGTTTCAGAATATTCATCTGAACAAATTTCGTTTACGGCTTACTTTCCTTCTCCCCTCGACAAGAAAAAATTAAAAACGTTTAGAAAAGAGTATAATGTTTCAAAATCCTTAGAATTCATTTTTGATAAAGACCAGCACATAACCGAAAAATTAAACGCCATGGTAACACCTGAGGTCTTTGTAGTAAACAGCAACTCAGTTGTTGTTTATAGTGGAGCGATTGATAATTGGTTTTATGAACTTGGACGATATCGATTGGAGACCAATGAGCATTATTTAAAGGAAGCGCTTAGCAGTTTGCGTAATGGGGAAGCCCCTGTTTTACAACGGACCGAAGCTATAGGTTGTGTGATTCAGCGAGAAATTGAGAAGCCAAGTCAACATCACCATGAGTAAGCAATGGATAACAGTATTTGTTGGCTTAATTCTCAGCACCTCGGTTCTTG
>JAAUQD010000039.1 GCA_012032815.1 Flammeovirgaceae bacterium | reverse complement strand
GCCCTTAAACTCGCTGGAAGAACGTACGTCAAGTAAGACTATCAATGGATTTAATGATACGCGGTTGCATATTTCTTCAAACGAAAGATTTTTGTAAGCGGTGAATTTCTTTTCAATAAGATCCATCCTACAGACTTCACACGAACCGGGTTTCAAATAAATGGTGCTGTCGCAAGAGCTTCCACATGGCGTACACACATATTCCTTTTGCTGAGCTTGGGCTCTGTCTGAAGCGAAGAGTAATCCGGAAAAAATAAGAAACAGCTTAAGCAACTTCATATTTTAATGAAACGCAAAAGGCAAGGCTTGCGTTGTAAGTAAGTAAAAATAGTACGCTTTTAATGCAACCCTTTTAACTTAAAATGTGTCCTAAAAAGGTACAATCATCATGATCATGAAAAAAACTCTCCTTCTCGTCCTCATTTCAGCCATTACCTTTTCACTTGCAGCCCAGAAAAAACCGATTTCAGGACTGGATGACTTTACAAAAATCTCATTTCGAACAGGTGGCAAGCTTTACTTACGACAGGGTTCTCCTCAAAAAGTTGAGATTGAGGGTGAAAAAGATACCCTGGAAGATATTGATGTGCATGTTGAAGATGGAAAATTAATTATTGAGCAAGAGGGAATGTGGAATTGGGGCTGGCAGAATAATGACAACTTGAGGGTTTTTGTGACCGTTCCAAACATTGAATTAATAAGTGCGGCTGGCAGTGGAGACATTCTGGCTGAAACAAAAATTACTGCCGGTAATCTTGAATTAAAAGTGTCAGGTTCAGGCTCGATCCGGGTAGAAATTGAAGCCAATGATGTCGAAGCAGATGTAACCGGTAGCGGAAAACTTGAAATGAACGGAGTATGTAAAAACTTAGAAAGTGATGTTACGGGTTCAGGCAAGTTATTGTTTGATGTTCAGGTTGCCGAATCTGTAGATCTTGGCGTATCAGGATCCGGAAGAATTCAAGGATCTGGAAAACCAAGTTTGTGAAAACGTCAGTTAGCGGATCAGGAAAAGTAATGGCTGCTGACCTTGTTACTGAAAAATGCGAAGTACGGATTTCAGGATCAGGTGATGTTGAAGTAAACGTACAGGAAGAACTCACCTCAAAGATTTCGGGAAGTGGTGATATCCGTTACAAAGGAGAACCCAAGAGAGTCAATAACCACTCCTCAGGAAGTGGCAGTGTACGCAAAATGTAAATTGATTTTATTATTTGTGTTGGGTAATACCTTCCACAATAAAGTATTGGGCAAGAATATAAGTTATCATGATTTGCACATCAGCATCGGCAAATGAAAAATAAAATTTGTTGATGGCGATCAGGGAATCTGATAGCATAAACAAAATTGCACCGGCAAACACCATCCAGAAACTTTTGCTAGACGTCCGTCCAAAACGGAATAGCGCGGTTAATACCATGATCATCAGTACACATGAATAAAGTATGACTGGAATAGCCATTGAGTCCAATCCCGGAAAGAGAATAGTAATCAATCCTGTACCCGTCAAAAGGATGGGCAATGAATAACGAATTTTTTGAGGCCCAAGTAATCCATCCTGGCCCGCTACCTGAAATCTTTTGTATACAATTATGTATGTGATGTGGCCAATCAGAAAGGCAACTAACCCACCAAGGAAGAAATATTGATCCCATTCCTGAAACAGAAGCAGAGAATCTCCTGCCCAACAAAATAATAATGCAACTACAAACAGTTTGGATCCATTGCTCGACTTTGAAAGGTAGTATCCAATCAACAAAGGGATTAATAGTGGCTTAGCCACGAAATGCATCTCTTGCCAACCCATTAACAATGAAGTGATCTCTACCAGAGAAATCAATAAAAATGAAATCAGAAATAATTTATTTCGCTTCATGGGCAATGCCCCTGGGTTTTATTAAAAGGTAGATAAAGGCGATAAAACTAAATGCTGCACAAACTAAAAATGTCACCATAAAATTTTTCGGATCATTTCCATACATCCACCCGGACCAGAATGCACCCATTCCAATTCCTAACTCCATAAAAATATATAATGAGGCAACTCCTCTTCCCTTGTGATTTTCATCGCTTAGGTCTGACGCCCACGCCAATAGCGTTGGCGAAGTAGCACCTTGAGCAAATCCCAAAAGTGAAACACCAAGAATCAGCATTCCCTTTGATTCGGCAAATCCGATTATCGCCATTGCTACAGCGATAAAAATGTAGATATCTTTAATACCGCCTGTCTGCCATACCAATCAGATGCTTTACCACCCACTAGCCGAATCATCAATGATGAAACTGTAAAATAGGTAAAAAGAAGTCCTTTGTTTTTAATCTGAACATGCTCTCCAAAATCAGGAATCACGGTCAATAGCGCACCAAAGGAATACGCACAAAGTGCCATGACTACACAAGGAGCCAGCACTCGTGGTTCAAACAAATCCTTCTTGTGGATTTTTAATATGGCAAATCGAATGGGATGCTTGTCTTTTACAGTCTCCTGAATACTGATCAGAATTAAGATAGAAGAGATAGCAAAAAGTGCCGAGCAATAAAACATGACATCGAGTGAAAAATTATTGGCAATGGCACCGCCTATAGCCGGACCTCCTGCCATACCCAATGTTCCCGCTGTACCCAAAATACCCATGGCTTCACCTCTTCGTTGAAAAGGAATTACATCTCCCAGGTAAGCGGTTTGTCCGGTTGGGGTGAAGCCAGTACTGAATCCATGCATGAGACGCAGCATCATGAAAGCAGAGACCGTTGAAAGTATAGGGTACAACAAGCTGCTCACAAAGCAAATAGTAGAACCGATCATCATAACCGGAACACGTCCGATCCGGTCAGCCATTTTTCCACTGAACGGACGCGAAATCATGGCCGTTAGTGTAAATAAGGAAATAATAAAACCCTTGTATTCGCCTCCACCCAGTTGTGTCAAAAAATTTGGCAACTCGGGAATGATCATGTTAAAACTTCCAAAGAACAGAAGTGAGCTTGTGCACAAGAGCCAGAACTGTGTTGTATAAATCCTGGGGGTTCCTCCTTGGGGGTTAGCCATTATGTTTTTGTGATTCCTGAGCACTAAGCAAAAAGGCTTTCATAAAGTCATCTAAATCTCCATCTAATACATTTTGTGCATCGGTTCGCTCAACGCCCGTCCTGGCATCCTTCACGAGCTTGTAAGGATGCAATACATAATTCCGGATTTGAGACCCAAAATCAATTTTCATTTTTCCGGCTTCAATTCGGTCGCGTTCCGCGTTCCTTTTTTCGAGTTCTAATTGATATAACTTTGATTTCAGCATCTGCATTGCTTTTTCACGGTTTGCATGTTGTGAGCGTTCAACCTGACACACAATAACAATCCCGGTTGGCTTGTGGGTAAGCTGGACTTTCGTTTCAACCTTGTTTACGTTTTGACCGCCCGCACCTCCCGATCGTGATGTCTGTATTTCAACATCTGCAGGATTCACATCAACTTTTATTGTCTCATCGGCTACCGGATACACAAATACCGAAGCAAATGAAGTGTGTCTCCGTTGATTTGAATCAAAAGGTGAAATCCTGACCAGACGATGTACGCCAATTTCTGATTTAAGTCGACCGTAAGCAAAGTCTCCATCCACCTCCAGTGTGGCTGATTTTATTCCAGCCACTTCACCCGCCTGATAATAAACCTGCTTCACCTGAAAATCATTTTTCTCGGCCCACATGATATACATTCGGTTAAGGATGTCTGCCCAATCCTGACTTTCTGTGCCCCCAGCACCCGGATTGATCTCTATCATGGCGCTGAGTTGATCCTCCTCTTGACTGAGCATCTTTTTAAACTCAAGCTCCTCTACGGCCAGAAAAGTTTTTTCGTATTCTTTGTCCAACTCCTCTTCGGTGGATTCTTCGGCCAAATGAAGTTCATTAAGAACTTCAAGATCTCCAAACAGATCATTTACCTTATCATAAGCATCAGCCATACTTTTTTTGAACGAATGTTCTTTAATATGGCCTCGGCTTGTTTCGGATTGTTCCAGAAATCGGATTGCTGCGTAATGAGCTCCTCATCACGCAATTCGTTTAGTTTACGATCGTAGTCAAAGATACCCCCTCAAGGCGCTGATGCGTGCCTTCAAGTCTTTCAGTTGTTCTGAAGTCATTGATATTTTAAGTTTAAAATTTGCCAAAGGTAAAAAATATCTACTCTAACGATAAAAGGGAGATTGAGGATTAGCTTTCAATAATCGATACGGGGTTTTTAGCCTCACAGAATTTTTTGGAATAAGCCAAAGAACAGCTCCTGTTCCTGCCATGATGGCTGAAGCCTTAACTACATCTTCATCCACCCCGGAGTGAACATCAAATACATAAGCGTTTAATAAATCTACAACCAGGTATCCGACACCTGCGATGACCAGAAGTTTACCTAGTTTGGTTACGATGTGTTTTTTATTGCCATCAGGAAATCGTATTCGCTCTAATGATGCATACTCAATGGTATCCCGGTTAGTAATCACAGCAAAGTCACCGATGCTTAAAATATATCCCTTCTCATAATGGTTCATTGATTTACGTTTGTACTCAAAATCATCGCCTTCAATAAAACGTATCGCTACGGTTTCATGTTTTAATAGAACAAGTTGATTCTGACCAAACACGCAGCCTGAAAAGGAGATTAATAAAACTAAAAGGCAAATTGATCGGGTCAATTGAAATGATTATATACCCGAAAAAGTAAATAAAAAGGAACTCCTCTCAAAGAAAGGTTAAAAACAGGGACTTCAGAATTTTTGAATCCACCCAAATGAATCCTCGGTAAGACCGCGTTTGATAGCATCAAGCTCCTTATATACCCGATTTGAAAATTTTCTCTCAGTTATTGATGGCAGATAATAATCCTCATCGTCATATCCTATCAATTCAATATGAGCTATCGTAGCCGCTGTTCCCGCACCAAACGCTTCCTTCACAGACCCTTTCTTTAGCCCTTCAACCAATTCTTTAACCGTGAGTTTTCTTTCCTCAGTTTTCATTCCCCACTTCCGCGCCAATTGTAAAACACTGTCGCGGGTAATACCATTCAAAATAGTATCACCCAGTTCTGGTGTGATCAGTGTGTCGTTGATGACAAACATCACATTCATGGTGCCTGATTCCTCAATAAACTCGTGGGTCTTGCCATCAGTCCAGATGACCTGATGATACCCGCTATCCTGAGCCAACTTTGCGGGATAAAGCGATCCTCCATAATTTCCTCCTGCCTTGGCATAGCCGGTACCTCCCTCGATGGCTCGGGTATATTTCTGTTCAATCTTAACTTTTACCGGTGTGGAATAATAAGCACCAACCGGGCAGGTAATAATCATAAACCGATGACTATCTGAAGGACGAATGCCGACATACTCGTCCGTGCCAAACATAAAGGGCCGGATATACAATGAACTTCCTTCTGTTTTTGGAATCCACTTACGATCCAAATTGATCAAGGCTTGCAGTCCATCCATGAAAATCTCCCGAGGAATTTGTGGCATACACATTCGATCGGCCGACTTATTCATTCTTTTCCAGTTATCAGCTGGCCTGAATACCAATGCTCGATCGGAAGGATCTTTATATCCTTTTAGTCCTTCAAAAATTGATTGACCATAATGTATTCCCGGGATAGAAGGACTTAATGGCATAGGGCCATAGGGGATTATTCGTTGATCTGTCCATTCCCCATTCTTAAAATCCGCCACATACATATGATCCGAGCAAATCCTGCCAAATGGAATATTTTCAAAATCAACTTCGCCAATTCGCGAGTTGGCTATTCTTTCTATCGAAATTTTTTGAGTGTCAACCATGATGTTTTTGGAAATTCTGCGCGCAATTTAAAAAGATATTTTAGTAATGGCCTAACGATTGTTAGGGATTTGCCAAATCACGCCAAAAACTCACATTCTGGGTTTCCATGGCGTTTCTGTAACCCCTAATTCCTTTGTCAATTTGCGACAAAGGACAAAAAGAAAAATCTGATAAACGATTCAGATAGATGACAACCATTTCTTCAACTTGTTCTTTTTCAGAGAGTGCAACGACCATGCGTTCAGCCCTACGGCAAACCGTACGGGCGATATGGCAGTGTGAAATGGAAGTATGACCTCCGGGAAGTACAAACGACTTCATCGGTTCCAAATCCATTTCCATTGCATCGATTTCTTTCTCCAACACTTCCACATCGCTTTTGATTAATTGTGGAACCTTGATTTTTTGATTGCCTGGCTGGGCCGCCAATAATGAGCCCACTGTAAAAAGGCGATCCTGGATTTCGACCAGAATATCGGTCCTGCTTTTATTTACTTCCAAATCCCGAAGCAACCCTATATGTGAATTCAGTTCGTCAACAGTTCCATATGCATCAATTCGCAAATCTGCCTTGGACCTCCGTGGCCCTCCAAATAAACCTGTCGTTCCTTTATCTCCTGTCTTCGTATAGATTTTCATCTTATCAAAATTAAAAATTCTTTGCTCGGAAAACCAGAAACAAAATAACCCCACAAGGCAGGGTTAGTAAGGATTAAATCTAAATGGGTTTAATGAGCTACTGCTACGGGTGATGGTGATCGTGTGACATTGTCATTTTTGCGATCCCACTCAACAAGACCATCTTTCAGTCGAACAATGCGATGAGCATAATGAGCGATGTCATCTTCATGTGTAACCATAATGATCGTATTCCCTTATCATGAAGTTCCTGAAAAAGGTTCATGATATCATATGATGTTTTTGAGTCCAAATTACCAGTGGGTTCATCCGCCAGAATAATAGATGGATTATTTACCAGGGCCCGTGCAATAGCCACACGCTGTCGCTGTCCGCCTGAAAGTTCATTAGGTCTGTGATGGTACCGATCCGCCAAATTCACGTCTTCCAGTGTTTTCATGGCCATTTCTTCGCGCTCCGATTTACTAAAGCCGGCATAAATTAAAGGCAGCGCCACATTTTCAAGTGCTGTGGCTCTGGGCAAAAGATTGAACGTCTGAAAAACAAAACCTATTTCTTTATTCCGTGTTTCAGCAAGTTCATTTTCAGTCATCTCACTTACCAACTGGTTGTTGAGCATGTATGTGCCTGAAGTTGGTGTATCCAGACAACCAACAATATTCATAAGGGTGGATTTTCCTGAACCGGAAGGACCCATAAACGCAACATATTCGCCCCGATCAATTGAAATTGACACAGATTGAAGAGCATTCACAATCGTGGTACCCATTTTATACATTCTGGAAATTTCCTTTGTCTCTATTATTTTACTCATACGGCAGCTTAAAAATCAGTTGTTGTTAATCCCTTCAACTTGAAACCGGGAAATTTGTTTCAAAAACACTGCAAAATGAATAAAAAAGAACAATCCAAAGGCTATTTATTGATTAATCGGACAATTTTGATGGGTAACGGCTATTCTGACCATTCTTTTGATTACTCGCTTATTTGAAATTGAAATGTGCGCGTGGAGTAGTCAAATGTTTTTAAATCGTAAACCCGCTCGGTAAAACTAACATTTCCATCACCATCTATCAGGACAATTGTGGAACTCCTTGAACCGTAGTTTGGACTTTTTATAAACATAGATGACACAGCTTTTTCCCGCTCATAATCCAAACCAGTTTTGGGCAGTTGATCGTCAGCAGCTTTTTGTTCATCCAGAAGGATATCCAGAACTTCATTTGCATCCACATCATTTTTTGTCAAAGCAGGTTTAATCAGTTCCTTCCCCCGAACTACTTTAGGCCACGGTGTCTCCAATAAATGATTGCTAATCCCATAAAACCCCGGCTTTATTTTTTCTATTCCCGTTTTATAATTCGACAGGTACCATAACTCATCAGCATACCCAACCAATAAGTTAAACCCGTTGTACAATTGTGCCGTTGGTTGCAATTGTTTCAAATACTCATCAGGCGATTTTCCATTGCTCAGATAATCAGAAACCAAATGCCCACGCGATGGAGTGTTGCTTTTCAACCCGGCCAGATCGCGATAATTCGTGACCATACTGATCTTGCCTGATTTACTAACGCCCATCCAGGTTCCCATCTCCTGCAAATCCCGTCCTCCCAAAATTTCTGGCCGATCCTTCCAAAAATGTGCTGGTAATGTACTTCGATTGTAAAATTCATCCCTATTTGCAGCGATGATCAATTTATATTTTGGGTGATGATCAAGAGAAATAAATATCAGGCACATTGTGATCTCAACAGTTAATGAATCCTGCAAGTTCCAAAAAAATCATTTCACTTCTTCAAACAATTCCAATTGAGAAGGCAATAGTTGAAATGACCTTCGGTGGAATGGTGTAATGCCGGATTTTCGAATTCCATCACGATGTTCCAGAGTTGGATATCCAACATTTGATTCCCACCCATATCCCGGATAACTCTCTGCGAGATTCATCATTAGCTCATCGCGATGTGTTTTCGCCAGGATTGAAGCAGCAGCTATGGATAAATAGGTCGCATCTCCGCGAACAACGCATTCATAGGGAATATGTTTGTATGGATTGAATCGGTTTCCGTCTATTAGTAACAATTGTGGGCAAATCGTTAATGAAGAAATTGCACGATGCATGGCCTCAAACGATGCATTCAAAATATTGATCCGATCAATATCCACACTGCTCACCTCACCGATGGCCCAAGCCAGTGAATCGCGTTGAATATCAACTCGCAATTCTTCACGCTCAGTTTTCGTTAACTGCTTGCTGTCGTTAAGCAATTCATGCTTATAATCTTTAGGCAGGATTACAGCTGCCGCAACCACCGGACCCGCCAAACATCCTCTGCCGGCTTCGTCACATCCGGCCTCCACCTTGTCAGGAGAAAACGAAGAATGTAGCATAGCGCAAGATAAAGGCTTTAGTTTTTAAGAAGTATTCTATTCATTAAAAAGAATAGTTTTGTTTCTTCTGAAAATGCAGTCGCAAACAATACAATATCGTACGCACGCAAAGAAAGGATTTCTTCTTGCCTATCCGGTTATGCTAAGTATGCTGGGCCAGGTGATGACAGGTGTTGCAGATAGTGTGATGATTGGGTGGACTGGCGCCATACCACTCGCTGCAGCTTCACTGGCGAATGTTGTGTTTACCGTTTTACTCACATTTGGAATTGGTGTCTCCTACGCCATTACTCCACTAGTGGCCGAAGCAGACGGTGCTGGCGATAAAAGCACAATTGCTGATGTACTTCGAAATGGAACACTTATTAATTTCATCGCCAGTTTATTTCTGACATTGGTGGCTTTTCCGGCCGGCCTTCTGCTAACAGTTATTGATCAACCAGCCGATGTTGTTGAATTGGCATTACCCTATTTATGGATTATTTCCATCGCCATTTTGCCAACCATGATCTTCCAAAACTACCGTCAGTTTGGAGAAGGACTGCACCGAACGCGTATGGCAATGATTATCGTGATCGTCAGCAACCTCATTAATATATTTCTAAACTATTTATTGATTTATGGAAATGGGGATTTCCGGAATTGGGGCTAAATGGAGCCGGCTGGGCAACATTGATTTCAAGAATCATCATGGGTGTGTGGATGGCTGCCTATATTTTTTATGGAAAAAATTCCAGGACTATAAATCTGGATTTTCGATAGGTAATTACTCCAAAAGCCTGATCAATAAAATGCTGCACATTGGAATTCCTGCCGGCATCCAATTTATTTTTGAGGTGAGCGCATTTGGTTTTTCTGCAATTATGATGGGATGGATTGGTACCACAGCCCTGGCGGCACATCAGATTGCTATTAATCTGGCCACTATTAGTTATATGACAACTTCAGGTCTTGGGGCTGCTGCGACAATTCGTGTTGCAAAATTTTTAGGACAACGTGATTCACCCACGATGCGGATTGCAGCCTTTACTTTGATGGGCATCGCTACTTTTATTATGATCGGATGGGCGATGCTGTTTATTGGTGGAAAAGATTTTCTTCCAACGCTGTATATTGACGACCAGGATGTAATTGGTGTTGCCTCGACTTTACTGATTATTGCGGGTTTTTTTCAGATTTCGGACGGAATGCAGGTAGTCTGTGTTGGGGCATTGCGAGGCTTACAAGATGTAAAGATTCCATCACTACTTATTTTTGTTGCTTACTGGGTGATTGCGTTACCTCTGGGTTATTGGTTTGCCTTTATCCTTGCCATGGGGGCTATCGGAATCTGGCTGGGTTTACTTATTGGATTAACCATAACAGCTTCTTTGATGTTTATCCGATTTAATCAGCTCAGTAAAAAAACTTCCATTTCTGTTTAGACTCTGGAATAATATTTATCTTCGGAACTAAAGAACCCTATCAACAATGAAAACTGCACGAATCATTCTTGGATACATTTTAATCGCAAGCACTTGCTTTCTGTTTCAAAGTTGTGAAGATACAGATGAACCTTGTACAGGCTGCACCAGCAGTTCCCCCCTGGTCAAAACCCGGGAACAGCAGTTGCTATTCAACCAAAACGGATTGTGAATCAGCTCTGGGATCTGGTTGTATTCAATGCATTTAGTTAGCAATCCTTGCGATTGCTTCTTTTAGAATTAATTGAGATAATTTCTCGGCTGTCGCTGCACGCAGTTCAAATTCAGCTATCATTAATTTCTCCCGGAACAATTTAATTTTGCAGGTAATCTGATTGTCAGCTTGCGTGTATCTTCCTTTTAGTGAAAAGGCATTGTCAAATTTTCTGGAATCAACATAGACCAATTCTACCGCACCATCCTTTGTTGAGTTTTTAAGGGCTTCGTCCAACAGAACACTCAATTCAACAACATCAAGGAATTGACTTTCATCCTGAAATTCACTTCTCACAAAAACAGGTTTAGGGGTATTCAAATTGATTTTGGAACGTTCCTCTTCCGAAAGTTTACCAACATCAAAGCTTGATGATTCGGTGGGAATTCGAATCTCAGGTTTTTGGATACCTCCGATATCTGCCGCTAGTTCAGGAACTTTCTCGGTGGCAAACTGAAATAATTTCAAAATATCTACGTATTCATTTTGCCGTAAAGCAGGCCCTTTAATTCCAAAAAGTAAACTATAGGTTAATAATCCCTGTCCATATTGGCTTGACTCATAACTTAATGCATCGGCTGCCGAGCCTGCCAGTACATACAACCCCGTCCGATCTTTAAGTGTTTCTAATGCCCGGACATCACTCGAACTCATCGTACGTTTCTTTACGAGATCAGATGCCAGTTTGCCGGAATGGCAAGCATCCAAAATTAAAACTTGTTTTACGGAAGGTATCTTTCGAATAATTTCTGAAAACTCGTTGCTTGAAATCGCCACGGATTCTCTGACCTGCTGGTCAACTAAAATTCCATTACTCGCATCTTCGGTCAGATAATAAAAATCTCCATTTTCTCCACCATAGTTAACCCCATGTCCGGCCAGATAAATAAACAAAATATCGTTAGCGTCAGCTTTCTTGGCTATGTCGTCCAGTGTATTGAAAATATTCTTTTTGGTAGGTCGGTTCATAGCATCCGGATTATCAGTTGTTAATACGCTAATGTGAGTGTGCTCTCCTCCAAGGTATTGCGTGGCGCTGAGTTTAATGGCTACGGCAATGTCAGTCGCATCTTTAGCAGCAAACTTTAAATCCAGCTCGGTGCCTTTGTAATCCGAAACACCTGCAATCACAGCATAAAATTCAGGTTGTTTTTTTATTGGATTGCCGGAAGGCAACAAATAAAGATTTTTAGTGCGGCTTACAAGGTCTCCATTTTTATTATAAGCCTTAATTGAAATTTTGTTAAGATCAGCTTCCTTAACAAAAGGATGCTCCAACACCTCATAACTCAGGCTTATGGCATCATGATTTTTACCAACCATAGATGCATCTCGCACATCGTTTGAAATCTCTTTATCATTAATCAAAATGACTACTCGGCCAATTCCCCCACCCTGATCGGTAAGCTCTATTCCAAGCTTTCCTCCATTTAAATCCGGATGAAGCAAATCAATTTCAGGATACAACGAAAGCTCATCTAATTCTTTAGCCGAGCGAATAGGCTCATCATTGTAACCCAAAATCTTTGGCAATAGATGTGGTTCGAAATATTGGGATTTCAATTGATCAAGTTGAATCACCTCACTGCCTTGCACATAATGCATACCCGCCATGGCCTGAATGGTCGCATCGAAGATGCCAATAGACGTAGTGACCGCCCAGTTGGTATCATCAAGTGGCGTAAGTGTAGCTTTATAAGAACTCGCATCATTTTCTTTTAGTGACCAGATGCGGATGGTACCATCGAGACTTGATGAAAAATGAATTCATTTTTCAACGTAGTTAAGGACGTAATGGTACCTGAATGTCCTGACAGCGTACTTACCATTTTGCCTTTTGTTAAGTCCCAAATTCTTATGCTATAATCATCTTCGCTTCCAAACTTTGCCCGAGAAGTATTCCAGGTTGCCAGAAAATCCGTTCCCGGAATAAATTCAATTCGTGTAGCAGAGACTTGATCTGGAAATAAGATGGATGATTTGGTAACTTTTGTACCGATATCAATGATCTCAATAGTTTGGCCATTGACCGCGGCAATCGTTCTGTCATCCTGATCTAAATCAAATGCTTTTAGATCCGAAAACTCAAATCGATCAATGCGTTTAAATTTCTTTGTATCGAATACATCAATGGTTTGATTAAATACTTTTCCAAACAATCGGTCACCGTCCGATGAAAACCTGAAGTCAAACACATCTTTGACTTTAATCCTGTTCTTCTTGCCATCCGTCAGGTTAAATTGTTCTATTCCTTCCGGACTTTCCTTCTTATAAATTGAATTGGTACTGCTGTTAAAAAAAATTGGTGCTTCGGAGTATTCTCCACTAGATCCATACGAATGCACGATTAATTCATTTGATAAATCCCAGGAAGTAACTTTGTCAGTGCTTCCTGTGAGAAGTATGTCGGAATTTGGTTGAAACGCCAGCGACTTAATCACATTAGATTGCTGATTTACAAGTTTAGCATCTGAAAAACCCGTCAGGTCCATGAGAAGAACTCCGTTCCTTTGTGAAGCGACCGCTAATTTTCCCGAGCTATTGATGTCTATGCTATAAATGGCTTTAGCCAAACCACTAAATGAAGACGATTTCCTTTCTTTGAAATCATACAAAGTGAGTGAGCCATCATAATTTCCTATTAGCACTTGACTTAAGTCCTTTGACAGCGCCATTGAGAATAGTCCCAAAAGAAAAATTCGGATGGGTACTGGAGATAATTTCAACATCCTTATTTAGCTCCTCTCCAGTTCCAATGTCAAAGAAGCGAATGTTTTTTTTACTATCTCTCCCTATTGCAATGACATGATCCAGTTTATCAACAAACTCCAGCTGCCTTGCACGAAGATCAAAAGCTGAAATAGTCCGAATCAATTCAGCGCTTGTAGAATTAATTACGTAAAGTTTTCCCAAATTATCAGCGGCAATAATTTTCCTGCCATCCTGCGAAAAGTGAATATCGTTGATCGCCTGGGTGCCGGGCGCAAGTTGATGCAATACTTTTCCTCCCCGGTAGTCAATTAGAAAAATAGCGCCTGTACGAGTGCCGGCTACTAAATAGTCTTCTCCTTCACTAAGACCAAAACAATGAACAGGCAAACCAATTTTTATTTCATTGTTTAATGTGCCGGTATTGGCATCCCAAACTCTAATCGAGCCATCAGCCGAGGAACTGATAATTGACAATCCATCTTTTGAGTATTTAACTTTAAGAACGGCATCCGAATGACCATTTAGCACCGTGCGTTTTTGAGCTTTTTTTAAATCCCAAACAATGATGCTCTTGTCATTACTTCCGCTGGCCAAAAAATTTGCAACCGGATGAAAAGCCATCGTTGTAACTGCTTCCTGATGGCCAGGCAATGTGTACAACTCTTTTCGGATTTCTATATCCCAAATCTTTACCATATTTGCTCCTTCTGAAGAAGCGATTAAGTTTCCACTAGGATTGATTGAAACTGAAGTAGCCATATTCGTATGACCAACCGGTATCACTAGCTTTGGCTTTTGAGCAAAGCCTTCAAATGAAACCAGAAATAGCAAGCTTAGAATAAGAAATCGGGTCATGCGCTTTGAGAAAGTAATAAACTTAGCAAATGCCATGCTAAATTACAGTTCAAGAACTTTAAATTCATATCTTTTAGAAAAGATTTAAACTATGCTGGTAAAACAAAAAGCTGTTAAAGATTCACAGACCACTATCACAGAACTGATGATCCCATCGTATGCCAACTTTGGCGGCAAAATTCATGGAGGAATTGTTCTTTCATTGATGGATAAAGTGGCGTATGCCTGCGCCAGCAAACACGCTGGCACGTATTGCGTAACTGTAACGGTGGATAAAGTAGAATTTTTGCAGCCCATAGAGGTTGGTGAATTGGTTTCACTCCATGCTTCGGTCAATCATGTTGGCAACTCCTCCATGGTGGTAGGCATTAAAGTGATTGCTGAAAATGTCAAACAAGGGACGGTTAAACATACGAACAGTTCTTACTTTACCATGGTAGCCAAAGATGATGCAAACAGTCCGACTCCTGTGCCCAAACTTGTATTGGAAACGAAAGAACAAGTACGAAGATTCATCGAAGCCATTCGTCTGAAAGAGATTAAAAAAACAATTAATACTGAAATGGATGATGCCGTTTCAAATGCGGATGTAATTCATGCTTCCGAAATTTTGAAAAGTGAACGCTGTGTTATTTCTTACGTCAATTAATTTTATTTAAAACCATGAGAAAACTGTTTTTCCTATTCTTAACTGTGCTTAGTATAACCACCTATGCGCAATATCCCGTCATTCTCTCACAACGCGATCAGGCTCGTGTTATTGATGATCTACTCGAGGATCGATTGCGCAATCTACTTCCCGATCTAATGCGAAGAGAAGGATTCGATATGTGGGTGATTATTTCTCGCGAATACAATGAAGACCCTGTTATACGCACCATGTTGCCCGCTACATGGTTTGCAGCACGCAGAACAACCATGCTTCTGGTCTTCGATAAGGGAAACGAACTCGAATACATGGCTGTATCCCGATACGATGTAGGAAAACTCTTCAAGCGGGCGTGGGACCCCGATGCTAATCCAGATCAATGGGCACAACTTGGAAAATTAATTTCTGAGAGGAATCCAAAAAAGATTGGCATAAACAAAGCTCCCCATTATGGTCACTCTGATGGCCTCACCAGCAACGATTATGATAACCTCATACGAGTGCTGCCTAAAAACCTGCAAAGTAAAGTTACATCAGCACAAAATCTTTCTGTGGCATGGCTTGAAACACGCACAGAAAAAGAAATGGCTATCTATCAGCAGATCTGTCGAATTGCCCATAACATAATAGCTGAGGGATTCTCAGATGCTGTTATTCAACCCGGAGTAACAACTACCGATGATGTAGTGTGGTGGTACCGCGAAAAAATAAAAGAACTAAAGCTGGATACATGGTTTCATACTTCCGTGTCAGTGCAGCGAAATGAACCGGACGCCATTACACTGAAGCGTCCGCAGCCTCTGGTGATACAGCCGGGCGATCTCCTGCACGTAGATTTCGGTATAACCTATTTGCGTTTGAATACTGACACCCAGCAACACGCCTATATTTTAAAGGCAGGTGAAACAGAAGTACCTTCTTACCTGCGTGATGCCTTTAAAAAAGGAAATCGATTACAAGACATTCTTACTTCGCATTTTAAAGACGGGAGAACGGGAAATGATATTTTAAAAGCTACGAGAGATCAGGCTATAGCAGAAGGAATTACTCCGTCCATTTATACACATCCAATTGGCAATCATGGCCACGCGGCAGGTACAACCATCGGTATGTGGGATATGCAGGGTGGGGTTCCGTTTACGGGAGACTATCCGATGCATCTGAATACCGCTTATTCCATTGAACTTAATTGCACCGTCAATATTCCGCAATGGAAAAAGATATCCGTATTCAGCTTGAGGAAGATGGATATTTTGATTCAACCGGATTTCGATACATCGATGGGCGGCAGACTGAAATCATTACCATTCCAAAACCTGTTTCAAACGCCAGGTAAATCAGTTACTCGCCTGGAATGAACGTATTAAGAAGAATCTATACCGGTTATTCATTCTTTCTATTCGCATTCTTTGGTGTCATTCTTCTTTTTCCACTACTGATACCGTATATTTTTCGAAAAATTTAAACTGGTTGGAGTGTTCAACCGATGGTGGGCCAATTGTCTATTCTTCTTTATGGCAATGCCGGTGAAAGTCGAATGCCGGAAAAAACTTGACTCTTCTCAACAATATATTTTTTGTCCCAATCACTTTTCCTACCTGGATATCCCCATCATGGGAATGAACCCCATGAACGCCATCTTCGTGGGTAAAAGCGATATGGAAAACATTCCGTTCTTTGGCTACATGTATCGAAAACTGCACATTACAGTCGATCGTACAAAACTGAAAAGTAAATTCTCAACGTTCATTCAATCGCTTGCTGCGCTGGATAAAGGGAAGAGTCTGGTTATCTTTCCGGAAGGTGGAATCTATTCTCCGAATCCACCTCATATAGCACCTTTTAAAGATGGAGCTTTCCGGGCTGCGATTGAGAAAAAAATTTCCATAGTGCCCGTCACCATTCCCTATAATTGGATCATTCTTCCCGACCAACCTTTTGTAATTCATTGGAGAAAGAACATGATGATTTTCCATGAACCCATTGAAACAAAAGACCTCAGCACTCAAGACATAAATGGCTTGAAAGACAGGGTGTACCAGGTCATAGATAGTGAATTGAAAAAATGAACCCTTGATCGGGTTCAACCATCGGATACATCAGTTCATAATTGATGTAGGCGTGGAATTAGCACTCCAAAAGATTACATGTAATTTAGCGCCACCCGAATACTGAACTGAAACCACGCCTCGTTTGATAAGAAACATTTCCACAATCACAAGTAATTGATGTTTGAAAATATTTTCTTTTGGAAAAACTGGCCCGTGCGGCTAAAGATTGCAGGACTTGTTCCGGCCGGGCTTTTTGTTTTCGCTATTGGTTACATGTGGCTTGCATATTTTCAATCGCCTGCTCCCACATTTACCTGGCAATATATTCAGCAACAAAAATTAGAAGAGATTCCGGTTCATCAATTTCAATTCGGTGCGTTTGAGCTTACGGTACTGGGTGATAATTATTTGATATTCGAGAAATTATTGGGCAATCCCCTTACACCAAACATCACCGCCCACTATATTTTTATCAGCGTCCTCGTTATATCAATTGTTATTCTATTCACCATCATTTCCCTTTTGAAGCGATTCTGGTATCTGATCGGAACCGGACTTTTTATTTTGTTGCTGGTGGGGATGCGCTTTGAATTATTAAGTGTTTTTGGTTTGGCCGATCGAACCTTCACAATAGGATTAATTGTGGTCTATGTACTTACCAGCTTCTATTTTAATTCATTTCGAAAGGATGTCAGTTTCTTAATACGGCTTATCATTTTCAGTCTGATCACACTGGCTGCAGGTGTTATCATTCAACAATATGCTGAAGTCCCTCAACCCATACTATTCTTGTCCGCAACAAGTGTAACGGCTGCCGTTATTCTATGTGTACTCTTTATCATTCTCGTATCGCATGAAATCATCGCTTCGTTTGTTTTTGTATTGAGCCAGGGGACTCAAAAAACAAAGAGTCTCAATCATTTTCTAATTATCAGCGTCATCTATATGATCAATCTGGTGTTGGTGTACGCTTATAAATTTAACTTGATCAATTGGAATTTTTTATACATCGATTTTTTTCTTTTACTCACCATTTCAGGGTTGCTTGGCATTTGGGGATTTCGACAGCAACAACCCCAATACGATAATGTTATTCAGTCGGATCCATTTGGTGTCTATTTTTTTCTCTGCCTTGGAGCCATTGCTTTTACTTCCATCGCTTATTTTATTGGCACTGCCAATGACCCCGCTGTCGACACCATCAGCAACCTGATTATTTACTGCCACATGGGGTACGGACTAATTTTTATCACGTACGTGTTCTCCAACTTCGTGGCTATGTTAGCAGCCAACATGAATGTCTTCCGGGTGCTGTATCAACCGAACCGCATGCCGTTCTTCACTTTTCGCTTTGCAGGATTGATTGCAACACTGGCCTTTGTTTTTTACCAAACATGGCAAGTGCCGGTGCGGAATACATCGGCTGCTTACTACAACGCCATGGGCGATGTGTATTTGTCTCAAGGGAATGAAAAATCGCTGAGAGTTATTTCCAATATGCAGGAACGCTGGGATTTATGAACCATCATAGCAACTATGCGATTGCCGACATCGGTCAACGGAAGTATGATATTGTAAAAGAGCAACGTTTTTATGAGCGGGCAACAAAGCGCAGACCTACGGAAATGTCATACCTCAATCTGAGTCATACCTATGAACGGACATCCTCGTGGATTGATGCCCTTTTGGTATTAGAAAAGGCTAGTATCGAATTTCCTAATAGCCCGGTACTGGAAAATACAAAAGGCCTTTTGTTTTATGAAATTGATATTCCTGATTCGGCCATTCATTATCTGAAGAAAGCCACAATGCACTCTTCATATAGAAATTCTGCTGAAACCAATTTATTGGCTGTTGCGGCTGACTATCAGTTACCCCTCAATACCGATTCGTTATACGCTGCGATAACATCCACAAAAAGAGGAGTAAAAAGCAATACGCTGGCGTATGCCAATTTTACGAACGAAAAAATAGAATTGCAGCTTGATCTTTCTGACAGCTCTCTCAATCTTTTCTCTGCAACATTGATCAATAATTATTTGTTGAATCATTTGGGTGATGTGGATTCTGTATCGTTGAACAGAATTAAGCAACTGGCAAGGATGAATGTAAATTCGGTGTTTAGCGAATCACTTCTTTTTGCCGTTTCACTCTCTCACTATGCCGAAGGCGAAGTAAAAAAGGCATTCAATGTATTGAAAGAAGTGATCTTCACCTCCGACCGGCAGGGAAAGTACAACAACACCCTGGCGCTTTGGGCGCTGGAACAAAATGCCCCCGAACTAGCATTGAGGTATTTGGAATATGCAATCTTTCAAAACTTTGATCCGGCTGCGCTTACTAAAAGTGTTGCGCTTTCAGAAGCCGGAATGATTCCGGAAGCAATCATCAGCTGGGATTTTATTCGAAAAGGTGGTGACACTACGTTGGTTTCACTTGCCGAACGCATGATGAGAATCCTTGCCGTCTCCAACAACCTTGTCCATCAATTGGATGATGAAGAAAAATATTTGTACTGCCGCTATCGACTCAAGCCCAGTGACTCACTGCAGCTATTACAAATTGTTTCTACCATAACGGACAATAATTACAAAGCGAAAACACTGTTGGAGCTCAGCCAGAAACTATACAACATTGATGAACTTACTCCGGCAATAATAATTTTTAATCGACTCAGTGAAATTGAAGTGACGAATTCAAAATTGATTCAGGAGGGGCAATTGCTTGAACTCAAATTGCTTGCCAGTCAGGGGAATTACAGAGCATTGGAAACACAGATGAAGGCCTTTTCATTTTCTGCCAGACAAAAAAATAGTCAAGACTATTTTCAAGCTGTGTTGTTGAATGAAAAAGGAAACTTCAGTGATGCGGAAAAATACTTTAATCACCTGGCAGCAACCAATCCGTTTTTTGAAGAAGCGGTAATTTCTTCTGCGCAGTTTCATAAGAAACACACCAGCGATCCGCTTAAAGCGTACAACATCATCACGGATGCTCTTCATGAATTTCCCGAGTCAATTAAGCTATTAAAAGCGTATGCCATTGAAGCCAAACTGAATGGCTTTGATGATTACGCCAACAGTGCATTAACCCGATTGCAAGCGCGAATCAGTACCCCGGCATTTCGCTCCTTCATTATTGAGAACCAACTTACTTTTCTTCCTCAGGACCTCTGACATTTTCCAGACTTCCATTTATCGGCTACTTGGAAAGTCTTAGCTTTGTCACCTAATTATTTGAACAATGGATAGCAAGAAAGTTCCGCTTAACGATATACATGAAAAATTGGGAGGTAAGATGGTGAGTTTCGCTGGCTTCAACATGCCCGTGAGATATTCGAGCGATATTGAAGAACACATGGCTGTACGAAATGGTGTAGGCGTATTTGATGTATCGCACATGGGGGAGTTTGAGGTGAAAGGTCCACACGCACTTGACCTGATTCAGCGCATTACCAGCAACGATGCTTCAAAACTGATTGACGGACAAGCTCAGTATTCTTGCTTACCGAACGAAACGGGAGGCATTGTTGACGACCTGATCGTGTATAAAGTAAAAGATGAGGATTACGTATTGGTTGTCAATGCAGGAAATATTCAAAAGGACTGGGACTGGATAAACAAATTCAACACAAAAGGAGCTGAATTAAAAAACGTTTCTGATGATACCTGTCTCTTTGCCGTACAGGGACCGAAGGCCGTTGAAGTGCTTCAAACGCTGACAGAAACAAATCTGAGCGAAATAAAATACTATCACTTTGCAATTGGAAGGTTTGCCGGAGCGGATAACGTGTGCATGTCCAATACCGGCTACACCGGTGCCGGAGGATTTGAAATCTATGTACATAAAGATCATGCAGTAAAAGTTTGGAACGCAATTTTCGCTGCTGGGAAAGATTTAAATATTAAACCCATTGGATTAGGTGCGCGCGACACCTTGCGGCTTGAAATGGGTTTTTGCCTGTACGGCAATGATATTGATGACACCACCTCGCCCCTTGAAGCCGGCCTCGGATGGATCACTAAATTCACCAAGGAATTTACAAACTCGTTCTTCTTCAAGAAACAAAAAGAGCTGGGTGTCACTAAAAGACTGGTAGGCTTTAAAATGATTGATAAGGGAATACCCCGGCATCATTATGAAATTAAAAACGCTTCGGGCAAAATTATTGGCAAGGTCACTTCGGGCACAATGTCACCTATGTTGGGTATTGGTATAGGATTGGGATACGTCAATACCGATTTAGCCGGACCCGGTTCAGAAATTTTTATTGATGTACGCGGTAAGTCGTTGAAAAGCTCAAGTCAGCAAGCTTCCGCTGATTGAAAAATCATAATGAATTCCATTGATGTTTGCTTAAGTCCGGAGCTCATTCATCTGTATGATCTGAAGGACAAAATAGTTGTAGTTACTGACGTACTTCGTGCTACATCAACAATGGTTACTGCATTCGCTCATGGCGCAGAACAAATCATTCCACTATCCAGCCTGGATGAGTGTAGAGAAATGAAACAAAAGGGATTTATTACCGCAGGCGAACGCAATGGAGAAAAAGTAGAGGGTTTTGACAAAGGCAACTCCCCTTTTGAGTTTATGACCGATGATATAGAGGGAAGTAAGATCGCCTTCACCACCACCAATGGAACATTGGCCATCAATAAAGCATCGACTGCAGGAGAAATTCTGATTGGCGCTTTCCTGAATTTATCGGCCGTCACAGATTATCTGAAACAAAAAAACCAATCCGTACTCGTGCTTTGTGCCGGATGGAAGGGCAAAGTGAATTTAGAAGACACACTTTATGCCGGAGCGATTGTTGAAGGATTGAAAAAAACGCACAAACCCGATTGTGACGCACCATTAGTCGCGCAGCATCTTTATAGTAATGCAAAACCCGACCCGATAAAATTTTCTTTCCGACTCCTCCCACTTCAACCGCCTGAATAAGCTCAATCACTTTGAGGATGCAGAATTCTGCCTTACAGAA